>JAPLLZ010000060.1 GCA_026387265.1 Candidatus Omnitrophota bacterium | reverse complement strand
TGGCATACTTCAAATGTCAGGTAAGAATGGTGTACACAACAAGGAGGCTAGGAACGATAGCGAAAGCTATTAGGCCTATCACCTACAAGAAACCCCGGCAGAACATAACCGGGGATTTTTGTTTGTGAGACCACAACTTAGCGAGCGTCAGCGTAGCTAAGTTGTCTGGCCGAACAAATACTTTGCCTGCGAGGAAATCCTAGAGGATTTCCGAGCGGGAGGCAAAGTATCTTTCCGAACTAGTTAATCCTAGAGAGTTTTCGAGTGGGCAGACACAGTATATCTCCGAATTAATTAACTTACCGAAAAACCCTAGAGAATTTTCGAGTGACAGGTACAGTATCTTTGTTTATTACCCCTCCCCAAACCCCAGCACCTTTCTTTCCTTTTTAACCTCTGGCTCTAAAAGCTGCTTAATTACCTGAAATACAATAACAAATTGTTTATCATACTTAAGTTCCATTTCTTCAATTTTATGTTTCAGGTCTCTATTAGTTAAAAGCATACGCCTTAATTGCGCAAAAGCGCGCATGATTTGAATATTAACCATAATTGCACGATCGCTGTTTAATACACTAGAAAGCATCGCCACACCTTCTTGAGTAAACACATAAGGTAGATACCTGTTACCACCACGCTTTGAGGTCGCAAATTGCGACCTCAAACAAATAGCCTCTTCATCTGTAATCTGAAACATAAAATCTTCGGGAAACCTTTTTCTATTTCTTGTTACCTGCTCATTTAATCTTTTCGTTGCTACTTCATATAACACAGCTAAATCTCTATCCAGCATAACTCTTTTACCCCGAATAACTAAAATCTTCGCTGCTATTACTTCCGCAGTAGCTATATTAGTCATGATTCTATCACCTCCTACCCCTAATAGACGTAGGCAGCAACAGAATCTAACTAAATTTTCGAGTGATTAGGCGTAGGATATTTCCGATAATCTAGAGGTTTTTCGAGCGCTTAGATGTAGTATCTTTGTTATTTCCCTTCCCCAAAACCTTAACCCTGGTATCACATTTTGTGATACCAAAATATTTCAGAGAAAACCCTAGCGAGTTTTCGAGCGATTAGACACAGCATCTTTGCTTAAAGACTTATCACAATTTGTGATAAGTCCACAATAAAGGGACACTGTCCAGCTTAATGTAGGTACAATGTCCCGATTAGCTTGGAAACTGTTTCTTATTTTTTATTTTCTTATTTATCACGAATTTTCCTCAGTTAATTCTTCTCGGAAAACCGTAGGATCTAATCCTGCAATAATCTTTCCATCTATTTTATAACTCCATTTTTTCTTTAATCCCACTGCTGAATACGGTAAAACCATGTTAAAATTAATAGGAACTAATCTTTGTTTAATTAAGTCTATGTTTTCTTTTTTCGACCATAATTCTATCGTAAATTTATGAGATGTCGCACCCGGACCAATTATTAAAGCTTCTGTATTTAAATTTATTTTGGAGACATTTTGACTATCAGGCTTACTTGACAGTTTAATCATACCCTCATCTCTACTTAGAAACGACATATTAACTACTAGTTTATCGAGCTTCGCTGGACTATTACCATAATTTACTAAAGAAATAATAATATAACAATGTTTTTTATCCCCTTGGATTTGATCGTCAAACTCCAACTTTATTTTCTCCACTCCTATAAAAGGACGAGCTTGAATTATCGATAAATTTTCTGCTTGCTCAAGAGCATTTCTCGATAATTTTTCTGATTGCCTCAGAGATTCACCAGAACTATAAATAGAAAAAATAGCTGTAGCTAAAGCAACAAAAGATCCAGCCAGTGCACTAATATATTGAATATCCTTTTTTTTATTTATAAAGAATAGAATTGCCGTTCTCACTACTAAAATAATTACTATAACTAAAAAAATAACACTTAATATCAATAATAAAAACATTTTACGACCTCTGCTCTTAGCCTATATTAGAATATACTATTCTAAATCGATTTAACTTTATTCTATAAAGCACAAGAAGTTATGCTAATCGTATTCTGACTCGCGCCCAAAATGTGCCCATAGCTTCTGCCTTTTAAAGACTATCAACGTATTTCTTGAAACCTATTGCTTGAAAATTAACCTCTCCATACAAGTCTTCATATTTTTTTTTAACGTTTTCTTCTAATTGTTTTTTTTCTTTTTGACTATCAGGCTCTTTTTCAATTACAGTTACTTTCTTATACCGCCCTTCTTTATTCAAAAGGGCTTTCATAAGAAGACATCTTATTTGGTAATCTTCGTCTTTTAAGGCATAGCCTATAAAAACCAAATTGTCAGCAGCAATCAATTCTTTTTCAGCATAACCCCAAACTTCTTTAATGAAACGGTTTTCATAGCTTTTGAACATTGTTGGCGTTATTAAAAGTGGTTCATATTTACAGGTACAGTGTTCATTATGGCAATAATAAGTTCCAGATAATGCTTTAACAGCACCCTTATCCCCAGTTGCATCGACTTCGTCGCACTTAGAACAATAAAGCCAATTCAACGATCCGTGAATCTTAAGAATCTGAATTTGACCAGTGTTTATGTTAAGGATGGGATTACTATGTGGTCTTTTAAAATTACGACTATCCTCATATTCTCCAGCAACTCCTGCCCTAACTTTGGCACCATAATTAAGACCAATCAACCCAACAAGCGCAGCATCAATTAAAATATCATAGTTGGTTGAAATGAAAGTAGCGTTTTGGGATATCTTTTGTATCAACGCTTTGTAGATTGCCGAATTTGCCGAAGCGAGGCTTTTTTGAAATTCTTGAATGACTAAATTCAGTAAACACGCCCTTAATTCCATTATTTCTTCAAGATTATACGACTTGCAGGCTGATTTACCTTGTTGGATAATGTAATCGAGTAAATTCCACACTTGATTATCAATAACCGGGTTATCCCTTTTTTTAAATACTTCTTTTAAAAATCCTTCAAGTCGCAGGGCTTCAGGAGTTAAGTCAAAATCTTCGAGCGCTTTTTTAACAAGATCTTTGTTTAATGGCGCAAGTGGTGCAATGGCCTTTGTTGCACCTGCACCAAAGAAATAAACAGTCTTATCCATGATTTTCTCCAATTCTATTTAGAACACCTCGTTCTCCACCACTTAACTTTTATCTATTGCTTTGCAACCAGTTAAGTACATTATTCTTAACTTTGTGCCCAAAATGTGCCCACCCCAAAAAAATGCCCGCCCCCTATTTCTAGAGAACGGACTTAAATTTGTCTATCTGACCCCATTACAGCCCCCTTTTGCACTTAGGGGTTATTTTACTCTTTTGCTATTACTTTTACAAGAAAAAATCCACGTAATTATTAGATTGCTTCGTCCTCCGCCACATAACTTAGGCAGACTCCTCGCAATGACACCTAGGTAATAAGATTTAGTTTAGATTCTTCGGTCGCTACGCTCCCTCAGAATGACGGACTTTCGCTATACTTCCTAGAATGACGAGGTTTCGCTATACTCCTCAGAATGACGGGTTTTATTCTTTCGCGGAAGGCTTTAATTTGATCGTAAAAATAGATCGTTTAAAGGTAAGTGTATGGAATTCACCGGGATTTTCAGGGTCATAGTCATCGGCAAAGCCATTAATTAGACTAAACTTAATCGCGTTCTTTTCCGGCAGATAGGTATATTCACCACTCTCAGCTTGGAATCTCTTATCTTTACTGCTGACCTTTATACCATAAAGCTTATTACCTTCAATCTTATCCACCTGCACAGTATATTCGCCAAATTGCGTAGGCTTACCTGCTTTTAAAACATAGCCGGCCAAAGGCCTGGTAATAATTATTTTAAAGATAACTACCGAGGAAAACATTATCCCTATGGCGGCTAAAATTAGAAATATAATTGAAACAACCTGAAATTTATTTTTCATTTAAAAATACTGCCCTTCTCTTTAAAACATGTAACAGGGCTAAGCACTTAAGCTTAGCCCTGCGGTAATGCAACTGAATTAATCTTTAACTTACTTAATCAACTTCTTAATATTATTGTTCACGCGACGGACATTGATGGAGATATCCAAAAGAAAACCAAAAATAAAAAGTGCAAAAACCATAAACATCATTACAATAAACATAACTACCCCCTTTTTTTATTTAACTACATAGTATATCCGGAAAGCAAATAAGTCAACGCTAAATTATAAAAACCAAGAAAATCCTCGTTCTGCTATTTTAATTCCGATCCTGAAAGCAGCTCTCTTGCTCCGTTCTTATCCTGAATATAGACTTCCGGGACAAATTCCACAGATTGAGGGATAAGATCCGCGATTACTTTTTTAAGACGGGATTGCTGAGTTTGGTTTTGCGGGTTAAAAATCGGGTTCTGGCTTAAATCATTCAACAATAGAATTACCGGATCATGAGAAAAAGTAAAGCCTTTCAGGAGCTGTTTAACCAAAAGATCTAAATACTCTGGTTTATCTTTAAATACATTCACCGCGGTTTTAAAATTAATCTTACCCCACTCAAAATCCACGGTTTTCTGAATCAACGCATAAACAGAAGAATACTTCACCATCTTAGTTTGTCCGGCGGATAACTTACTGGCCGTATTCACAATCACAGTAGCCAACTCCGCGTGTTTAAAGGTTTTAATTTCCTTATGGATATCAATGGTCAATAGATCAAAAATATACGACCCGTGCACGCTGGCGGTAGCACTAAATGTACTGCGTTTTATCAAATCCTCCACTGCATCCCAGAGTATTTTTTCATCATCGCGGATAAAGTTTAAAGAAAGAATAATGCAGGCTTGACCTTCCCGCACTGCCCGATACTGGCGCACCTTATCCTCATCATGGCCGACATATGTAATTTCATCAAACAGCGGCATGTGCTGGAAAAGGTTGGAGTTTTGAAAACCGTAATTAATTAAATCCATTTAATGAGCGGATAACTTACGGAACCCGCAGGGTGACGTAAGTTATAGGCTAAAAGCCGTCCGCGAATTAATCCTGAACCTGCGAGAAAATTCTAAAGAATTTTCGAGCGCTTAGGTGCAGGAACTTCTCTATTTATAATTTTTGCTATTCGACCAGATACCGGCTAAAATAGCCGCACTCACAATACACCAGGTGGCAAAAAGAGCATTGGGGATTGCCGCTTCTGCAGAAATATGCTTAATCGCTAGCACCGCCCCCATCCCGGCATTCTGCATACCGACATTAATCGCCAAAGTCCTACGCTGCGGCAGGCTAAATTTAAATGACTTACCGGCAAGATACCCGAAAATAAGGCCAAGGACATTCAGACTAATCACCGCAACAAAAATTAACCAGGTGACTTTTCCCAAAGCATCTTTATTCAGCGCCACCACTAACCCACAAATAAACGCAATAAATAAAGTTGAAAGCGCAGGAAATACCGGCTTAATTTGAGAGGTAATTTTATGGAAACGGTGCTGAATCCACAAACCTAAAATAAGCGGCAGAATCACCATCAGCATAATACTCTGCATCATCGGCCAAAACGGTATGGGAATATATTCTTTTCCTAAAACCCAGGTCAGAGCCGGCGTAACTACCGGTGAGACTAATGTTGTGGCGGTAGTTAAGGCAACCGAAAATGCTACATCCGCCTCAGCCAGATATGACATTACTCCGGCGGCCATGGCATCCGGAACAGCTGCAGCCAGTATTAAACCAACAGCTAATGCCGGAGCTAATCCTAAAATTTTTATAATGCAAACCGCCAACAGCGGCATAATTACAAACTGCGCCAGCGTACCCAACAAAATCAGCTTAGGCTGTTTGAGGATAGGCTTGAAATCTTCAAACGACAGTAAACAACCAATACCAAACATAGTAAAACCAAACAACCAATCGGTAAATGGCTTAAGCGGAATGAACACCCGAGGAAAAACATACCCGACCACCGCGGCCAGAACCACCCAAATTACCAATAATTTAGCAAATTTTTCTAATATTTTATTAAACATAATAATTAAAAACTTCTTTTGATTTATTTACCAATATCTTCATTCCAAAGCTTAGGATTATTTTTAATAAATTCCTGCATAAGCAAAATACAGCTTTGATCCTGCAAAACTTCAAGCTCTATCCCTCTGGACTGCAAAAGCTTTTCTTCACCCATAAAGGTTTTATTTTCCCCAATCACTACGCGCGGTACCTGATAAAGAATAATCGCACCGCTGCACATAGCGCAGGGAGAAAGTGTGGTATAGAGTGTACAATTTTTATATACCGATGCGCTTTGGCGTCCGGCATTTTCTAAAGCATCCATTTCCGCATGCAGAATGACACTATTTTTCTGCACACGCCGGTTGTGACCACGGCCGATAATCTTGCCATTATGGACTATTACCGCGCCAATTGGTATAGCGCCTTCTTTTAAGCCGGTTTTTGCTTGATCAATCGCTGCCTTTAAATATTCATTCATCTTTTTCTATTTCCCCAAACTCTCTACTGCCTTTATTGCCAGTTCTACCGCAGAATTTAAATCATCGATACTAAACACTCCGGTTGGTGAATGAATATAACGGGTAGGAATACTTAAAACTCCCGTAGGAACTCCATCCCTATTCATATGGATTATCGCTCCATCAGTCATGCCGCCCTCAATTACATCGATCTGATATTTAATCTTATTCTTCTTGGCAGTATCGATCAAAAGGTTTTTCAGTTTTTCATTTACAATCAATCCTCTTCCGGATGCCTCAATAATGGTTATTGCCACCCCTTCCCCAAGTTTCAAAGAAGATTCGCGCTCAGATATCTGCGGAGTATCTCCGGCAGCATTAGTGTCTATGGCGATGGCAAAATCCGGGTCAATTTTAAAAGCGGAAGTGCGCGCACCCTTTAACCCCACCTCTTCCTGAGTTGTGGCGACCGCATAAACTTCAGCATTGCATTTAAGTTTTTCCATTATTTTAATCAACGCGAAACAACCAATGCGATCATCAACAGCTTTACCATAATATAATTTTCCGTTTAATACTCCGGAATTAGGCTCAAAGATTACTGCATCGCCAATTTCTATCTTTTCTTGCGCCTCTTCTTTGGTTTTACAGCCAATATCAATAAACATATCCTCATATTTAAGCGGTTTTTTCCTTTCTTCTTCCTTTTGCAGATGCGGAGGCTTGGTACCGATTATTCCAAAGCAGTCGCCTTTTTTGGATTTAACAATTACCCGCTGGGCTGGCAAAATACGATCATCAATTCCGCCTAATTTTATAAAATACAGGAATCCTTCTTTGGTGATATGCTTAACCATCAGGCCGATTTCATCCATATGCGCAGCCAGCATAATTTTAGTTTTACCTTTGCCTTTTTTGGCAATCACATTACCAAAATTATCAATCTCGACAGCATCACAGCTTTTCTTTAATTCATCATGCATTATTTTGGCAATCTGGCTTTCATAACCAGAGATGCCGGGTGCCTCAAGAATCTTTTTTAACAAAACTTCCATAGTATCCCCTTTCATCTTAATACTTCTTTAATGATTTTATCCACATCTAAACGTGTTCTAGCTTGCGAGGCCTTCTCTCTCAACCGGCGCACTTTACACAGCCCCTTGGTATACCAAATATAAAACTTCCTATAAATTACTACTCCGTTTCTTTCACCGTAAAAATCAACGCAGGCATTAAAATGCTCCTGCATGATTTTAGCGATAACTTTTTCATTAGGCCGCTTGGTAATTTTCCCACTTTTTAAGTATTCCTTAATTTCTTTAAAGATCCAGGGATTGCCCAAAGACCCGCGCGCAACAGCCAGGCCGTCGCAACCGGTTTCATCAAACATCTTCTTAGCCAAAGGACCGGAAAAAACATCTCCGCTGGCAATTAAAGGAATCGTAAGAACTTTCTTAACTTCTCTGATTATATCATAATCTACCTGGCCGCTATAACCTTGAGTTTTAGTCCGGCCATGGATAAACAAGGCCCTAACTCCGCAATCCTGAGCAAGCTTGGCGATTTGGCAGGCATTAATTGAATCCTTATCCCAGCCGGCGCGGATTTTAACACTTACCGGAAGCCAGGAATTTTTCACGACCAGTTTTAAAATTTTGCTGAATTTCTTAGGCTCCTGCAAGAGGCTGGAACCTTCCCCCCTGCGCACCACTTTTTTCGCCGGGCAAGCCGCATTAAAATCTAGAATATCAAATTTATAGTTTTTTAAAACTTCCAGTGATTTTAAGATATATTTTTCTTCAGAACCTAGAATTTGTATCCCGAGCGGTTTATCCAACGCGGAACTAGCCAACATATGTTTAGTTTTGCGGCTTTTATGGCTAATTGAGCGGCAGTTAATCATTTCCACAAAAGCCAACTCCGCGCCAAATTTACGGCACAAGTGGCGAAAAGGCAAGTCGGTGATTCCGGCCATTGGTGAAAGGATTAAGTTTGATTTTAACTTTAGATTACCGATTTTGAACATATAATTAATATAAAACCCTAAACTCGAAACTCTAAATCCTAAACAAATACAAAACCCGAAATCTAAAACTTAGCCTGTTTAGAGTTTAGGATTTTGAGTTTGTTTAGAGTTTAGGATTTCGAATTTAGAGTTTATAATATACAAAATTATATTATGTACTTAGAATCTTTAATTAACGGCTTATTCTTTATTTCTTCTGTAACTGCCTGCGGGATTCCCGGCTTACCTAATTTATAATACATATAATTCTTATAGCCCTCTACTCCCGGCTGGTCAAAAGCATTGATATTATATAGCTCACCTTCAAAAGCAGTAGCCATTTCGAAAAAGAATAACAAAGCACCCCAATTATATGCGGATACTTCGGGAATAATAATCGTACAGTTAGGCCGTTTTTGACTGACTAGCGCCCATTCCGTAGCTTCCCGCGCCAGCTGCATAAGTTGGCAGAAACCTTTACCGGAAAGCAAATCTCCCTTACCCGGAATTTTTAAATCCGTTTTAAATTTCTCTACCCGCATAAAAGTAACGACTTTATTATTCTCTCCTTCGACATTATTCTGCTGAATAGAATGCAGGTCATTAGTGCCAGCAGCGGATATCGGCGTCCTGCCCCGGTTAAATAAATCATCTTTATTGGTTAACCAGTTTTCCACCCCATTCCTATCCACTTCCATCCGGCGGTGGTATTTTTTACCTAAACTTTCTGCTAAAAGCTGGACATACCAATCTGCGGTGGATTTAAGGGTTTGCGAAAACGGCATCAACACCGCCAAAGACTTATCTTTTTTCTGATATAGAATAAAATGCAGCAAAGCATAAAGGTAAGCCGGATTTTTTAAGATATCTTCATTACTGCATCTGGCAAACATTTCTTTAGCGCCTAAAAATAATTTTCGGATATCAATACCGACTAACGCCAAATGCATTAAACCCATATTAAATTCCGAGAACCTGCCTCCTACTCCTTTTAATAACGGCAATGAACGAAAACTTAAAGGGTCTCTAGCTTGTTCAGCTAAAACTCTTTTACGTAAAGATCCAGACTCCGGATCGGTAATCGCTAAAATTTGCCGGCCGTATTTTGCTCCTACGGTTTTTTTCAGCCAAGCCTCAACTAAAATCAGCGCTGCTTTGGTTTCAGTGGTTTCTCCGGATTTAGAAATTACAATGACAAATGTTTTTTTAGGGTTCAGGTTTTTCAATAAAACGGATAAAGTATCCGGATCAAGATTATTCCCTTCGAAATAAACCCGCGGTGATTTTTTTCTCAAAGCATTAAATTCATTAAAATAAGGCGCGCATAAAGCATCTTGGGCGGCTTTTAAACCCAGATATGAACCACCGATACCCAGAAAAAGGACATTTTCATATTTTAAGGAAATTTGGCGGGCGATTTTGGCAATAGCGGCGATATCTTCTTCTTTTTGCTCAGGCAGCTTTGCCCATTCTAAATTAAACTTAATCCGGAATACTGGATTCCCCAGTATCTTTTTTAAATGCGCTGCGGCTTTTTGTGCTTCAGGCATAGCTTCATTAATATCCTGCTGGCTTACGCCATGCTCATTTACGCTAAAATCGAACATATTGTTAAAATCGAATCTTAAGCTCATTTGTACTCCTTATTAAAATTTGTCCACGTGGACAACACCCGCGCAATACCAATCTGCGCGGGGTGCATTTGTATAACTATTTACATTTATCCGCTAACTTTAAAATTAATTCTTTAGTATCTTCCCAACCCAGGCAAGGATCAGTAATTGATTGGCCAAATACTTTACCACCCACTTCCTGCCTGCCCTCTTTTAAATAACTCTCAATCATTAACCCTTTAATTATCTTTTTTAAATCCTGAGATTTGGATAAACTATGCATTACCTCTTCGGCAATTCTCGGCTGCTCTCTGAAATTTTTATCAGAATTAGCATGGTTAGTATCCACAAT
>JAPLLZ010000041.1 GCA_026387265.1 Candidatus Omnitrophota bacterium | reverse complement strand
TGGGGATTTATGTGTTTAACCAGGCGGTATTAATGCAGGAATTACTGGAGGATGCTAAAAATAGTAAATCCTCGCATGATTTCGGTAAAGATATTATTCCTCAAATGTTAAAAAAGAAGATGAAGGTTGTTGCTTATAATTTTCAGGATAAAGATAAAGGGCAGGAGTATTGGCGGGATATCGGAACCATCGATGCTTATTATGAGGCAAATATGGAGTTAATTCAGGTTAATCCTACTTTTAACCTTTATGATCAGGAGTGGTTAATCCGGACTTTCCAGGAGCAGTATCCTCCGGTTAAAACAGTGCACTCTGGTGATAAGGAGGAAGGAAGGGTAGGATTAGTGTTAGATTCCATAGTTTCAGAAGGTTGTGTTGTCAGCGGAGGCCGCGTACAGCGTTCCATACTTTCACCGAATGTGCGTATAAATAGTTTCTCTGAAGTTTATGATTCGATTCTTATGGAAGGGGTTAACGTTGGACGGCATGCTAAAATTAAGCGGGCGATTATTGATAAGGATGTAAGTATTCCTCAGGGAATCGTCATTGGTTTTAATCTGGAAGAAGATAAAAAAAGATTTTTTGTAAGTGAATCGGGAATTGTAGTGGTGGCAAAAGGTACAGAGGTTAAGTAATTTTTAATAAATTAGCGTAGGGCAAAAAGAGATGATTAGAAAAGCTAAAATAAAAGATATTAAACAAATTCAGGAATTAATTGGTACTTTTGCCAAGCTGGATGAAATGTTGCCGCGTTCACTTAATGAACTTTATGAAAATATCCGTGATTTTTGGGTTAATGAGGATAAGGGCAAAGTATGCGGTTGTGCTGCTTTGCATATTTCTTGGGACGATTTAGCGGAAATTAAATCGTTAGCTGTTGCTAAGCATAAACAGAACCAAGGACTTGGGCAGGATTTAGTCGCCGCTTGCCTTGCTGAAGCCAAGGTTATGGGGGCAAAGAAAATTTTTGTGCTCACCTATAAGCCGGATTTTTTTAAAAAAATGGGTTTTAGAAAGATTAAACATGAAGCTCTTCCACATAAGATTTGGGCGGAGTGCATCAACTGCTGCAAATTCCCCAACTGCCAAGAAATTGCACTGTTGAAAGTCTTGTAAAAATATATTTATATGCTATAATTCAAATCCTAAACACGAAACCCTAAACTCTAAATAAACCCAAAACTCTAAACCTGAAGCTAAAAACATTGGTTTAAAATTTTGAGTTTCGGATTTAAAATTTGTTTAGAATTTAGAGTTTAGTGTTTAGAGTTTAACAACTAGGAGGAAACTATGGATTATTTATTAACTGATGAGCAAAAGATGATTAAGGATTTGGCGCATAAAATAGCCGAAGAAAAAATTCGCCCGGTGGCCGCTAAATATGATATTAGCGAAGAATATCCCTGGGAAGTTTTAAAGGTAATGGGTGAGTCAGATATGTTTGGTTTGTTTATTCCCGAAGAATACGGTGGATTTGCCAATAGCACAATGAATTTATGTTTGGCAACCGAAGAATTTTCTCGCGCCTGCGGGGGTATTGCGGTTTGCTATGCGGCTAGCGCTTTAGGAACAATTCCGATTGTTTTATTTGGGACTGATGAGCAAAAGAAAAAATATTTGCCAGCTTTAGCCAGCGGTAAAAAGGTAGCCGCCTTTGCTATTACTGAACCAGAAGCAGGGTCTGATGCCTCCGGGATTAAGACCGTGGCTAAAAAGGTCGGGGATCATTATGTTTTAAACGGTTTAAAGCATTTTATTACTAATGGCGGCGATGCTGAGACTTATGTGGTGATTGCGATGACCGATAAAACCAAAGGTGCTCGTGGCGCTACAGCCTTCATTGTTGAGAAGGGTACGCCGGGATTTACTTTTGGGAAAAAGGAAGATAAATTCGGAATTCGTGCTTCCAGCACACGTGAATTGATTTTTACTGACTGTAAGATTCCAGCAGCAAATTTATTAGCTAAAGAAGGTATGGGTTTTATTGTGACCATGCGGACTTTTGATATGTCGCGTCCGGGAGTTGCGGCGCAGGCTTTGGGTATTGCTCAGGGGGCGTTGGAGCTAGCGGTTAAATATGTGCGCGAAAGAGTGCAATTTGGTAAGCCGATCTCCAGTTTTCAGGGAATTCAATGGATGATTGCGGATATGGCTACAGAAGTGGAAGCGGCGCGTGGTTTGGTTTATTCTACGGCCAGAATGGTGGATGCCGGATGTAAAGATGTGTCCAAAGAATCCGCGATGGCTAAGATGTATGCATCGGATGTGGCGATGAAAGTCACTGTAGATGCCTTGCAGTTATTCGGTGGTTATGGTTATATGAAAGATTATCCGATTGAAAAATATGTGCGCGATGCCAAGATTACTCAGATCTATGAAGGGACTAATCAAGTGCAGCGTGGTATTATTGCTTTGAAGATAATTAAGGAGATGGCCAAATAAGCTATAAGTTGTAAGCTGTAAGTTTTAAGCTTACGGCATACAGTTTAAAGCTTATAACTTGAGACTAAATATGAATATTATTGTTTGTATAAAGCAGGTTCCGGAAACTACCGAAGTAAGAATCAATCCGGAAACCAATACTTTAATGCGCGAAGGGGTTAAATCAATTATTAATCCATTTGATATGTATGCCATTGAAGAGGCTGTTCGGCTAAAAGAAAGATTCGGAGGTAAAGTTACCGTGGTAACGATGGGGCCTCCTCAGGCGGATAGCGCCTTGCGTGAGGCAATCTCCATGGGTGCTGATGAAGGGTATTTAGTGTGTGACCGGGCTTTTGCCGGAAGCGATACTTGGGCAACTAGCTATACCTTAGCCGGAGCGATTAAGAAATTAGGAACATTTGATTTAATTATTTGTGGTAAGCAGGCTTCTGATGGAGACACGGCACAGGTTGGTCCGGGAATTTCTACGCATTTAAATATCCCACAAGTAACTTATGTTAAAAAAGTAGAAGAGGCCACCGATAAATCTATGCGTTTAGAACGGATGCTTGAAGAAGGCTATGAAATTATTGAGACTCCGTTACCTGCGCTTTTAACTGTGGTTAAGGAGATTAATGAACCAAGGATTCCTTCGTTAAAAGGTTTAATGCGCGCCAAAAGCGCTAAAATTACAATGTTAACTCAGAAAGAATTAGAGTTAGATCCTCAGCAGATTGGTTTATGTGGTTCACCTACACAAGTTGTGAAAATTTTTACTCCTACTCCCAGGGTTGGTGGACAGGTACTCAAGGGTGAGGTTGCGGATATTGCCAAGCAGCTGGTGGAATTGATTAAAGACGAGGTTAATTAAAGATGTCAATTTCTATTATTATTGAAAAATGTACAGGCTGCACTTTATGCGTTAAAGCTTGTCCATTTGATGCGATTAAAATAGTGAACAAGAAAGCAGTTATTGATTTACATAAATGTACTCTTTGCGGGGCTTGTCGCGATGCTTGTAAATTTAAAGCGGTTTTATTAGAAAAAACTCCGGCTAAATGTGATTTGCCTAATATCAAAGACTATAAAGGAATTTGGGTTTTTGCCGAGCAGAAGAACGGGCGGGTGCAGTCGGTTGCGTATGAATTATTAGGTAAGGCACAGGAGCTGGCCAAAAAATTAAATACTAATGTTAGCCCCGTTAGAGATAACGGCGCTCATAAGGTGGCTGACGGTTGCCTGCGGCAACCTATCTCTAACGGGGTTAGCGCGGTCTTGATTGGCAATAAATTAGAGGATCAATTAGATGAGTTGATTTTCTGCGGTGCGGATAATATTTATTTGGTGGAAGCCCCAGAGTTAGCCAATTTTCAGGATGAGCCGTATACCAATATTCTAGTAGAATTGGTAAAGAAATATAAGCCGGAGATTCTTTTATGCGGGGCTACTAATATCGGCCGATCTTTGATTTCGCGCGTAGCGATCAATATTAAAGCCGGTTTAACCGCGGATTGCACAGGTTTGGATATTGACCCGGATAAAAAGATTTTAATGCAAACTCGTCCGGCTTTTGGCGGAAATATTATGGCGACGATTATTTCGCCAAATTACCGTCCGCAGATGGCTACGGTAAGACATAAAGTATTTGCGCCGATGGCCGCAGACAAGAAGCGCAAAGGTAAAGTGATAAAAGAAAGTTTTGATCCTAAGTTGTATTTTTCGCGGACTAAGCTTTTAGATATTATTGAAGAGATTGAATCTACGGTTAATTTATCTGAAGCGGATATTATTGTTTCCGGTGGCCGCGGATTAGGCGGGCCGGAGAATTTTAAACTTTTAGAAGATTTAGCCCATGTTTTAGGGGCAGCAGTGGGTTCCAGCCGCGCAGCAGTTGATGCCGGTTGGATACCGTATTCTCATCAGGTCGGGCAGACTGGCCGCACAGTGGGGCCAAAGATTTATTTTGCCTGTGGTATAAGCGGCCAAATTCAGCATCTGGTAGGGATGCAATCTTCAAAAATTATTGTTGCCATCAATAAAGACCCTGAAGCTCCCATTTTTAAAGTAGCTACTTATGGGATTGTCGGAGATCTTTTTCAAGTTGTTCCTGCATTAACTCAAGCCTTCAAAATAGCTCTGCGCAAATAATATAATATTCCTAGTTTAGCATGCTTATGCACGTATACTCAGCATATAGCATCATTATGTTTTAATATGTCAAAGAATGTAAAGATTCTCCTTGACAAGATTAAGCCATTTATTTATAATACAACCATAATATAGAGACGCAAAATTTTGCGTCTCTACAAAAAACAGGTGTCTATTAGGAAAAATAAAAATGGTAAATAGTAATTTAATGACCATCGAAGATTTAGCAGATTATTTAAAGGTTACCCGTCGGACTATTTATGATTGGCTTAAGCATAATAAGATTCCTGCGCTAAAGCTGGTTGGTCAATGGCGGTTTAAAAAAGATAAAATTGATGATTGGTTGGAAGATCAAACTAAGCATAATTAAGCATAGGATTAATTTAAAATGAGTTTAAACCCTAAACACGAAATCCTAAACTCTAAACAAACTCGAAACTATAAACTCGAAATTAAAACGTTGTTTTTAAAGTTTCGGATTTAGGATTTGTTTAGGGTTTAGAATTTAGGATTTAGAGTTTATAATATAATTTAACGGAGGGTATAATATGTATTTTAAAAGATTAGAGTTGATAGGTTTTAAGTCGTTTTGCGATAAGACTACTCTCAATTTTGAACCGGGAATTACGGCGGTAGTCGGGCCGAATGGCTGCGGTAAATCCAACATTTTTGATTCTATCCGTTGGGTTTTGGGTGAACAATCCGCAAAATCACTACGTGGTTCTGAAATGTTGGATGTTATTTTTAATGGTACAGATCAGAAAGAACCATTGAGCATGGCGGAGGTAAGCCTGGCATTTGATAATTCCACCCATTTTTTCAATGTGGATAATCCGGAAGTACTGATTACCCGCAGACTTTTTAGATCCGGTGAAAGCGAGTATATGTTGAATAAGGCAACTGTACGGCTTAAAGACATCCTGGATTTATTATTGGGTACCGGTATTGGCGCAGAAAGTTATTCAATTATTGCTCAAGGTAAAATCGACTTGGTCTTAAGCTCTCGTCCTGAAGACCGCCGGGTAGTTTTTGATGAAGCCAGCGGGATAAGTAAGTATAAAGCTCAGAAAAGGGAAACTACACGTAAGCTTGAGGAGACCGAGCAGAATCTTTTACGGGTAAACGATATCGTTACTGAGGTTAAGCGTCAGATTGGTTCCCTGGAACGCCAGGCGAATAAAGCTCGCCGCTATAAAGAAATTTTTGAAGAATTGAAGCTAAAAGAAACAAGTTCAGCTAGTTTAGATAAAAATAACTTGCGGGCGGAGAAAGAAGGAATTATCGGGCAACTGGCGGATTTAAAAAAAGAAGAAGCATGTTTGATTGAGTTAATCACTCAGCAAGAAGCAAAAATTGCCAATCGTCAGTCGGAATTAAAGGGGTTTGAAGATGCAATGATGGATGCGCGTAGTCAGATGCTTAATCTGGAAAATACCCTGGTGCGTAATAATGAACATATTAATTTTAATCAGCAACGCATTAATGAATTAATTCAGAGCAGCCAGGCTTTAGAAGGCCAAATCGGGCAGGCCCAGGATAAGCTCCTGAAGGATGAAGAAAAATTGCAGCAGGTACGCGATGAATACGCTAACCTTAAGCAGGATATAGAAGTTAAACAGGCCAGCTTAGCGCAAAAAGAAGAAGAAATTGATAAACTAAGTTTAAGTATAAAAAAATCCCTGGAGCTTATTGCTGAATGCAAAAAAGTAATCTTGGAATTAGAAAACTCAATTTCTAATACGAATAACCAGATCGGGGATTTTAATTCTAAGCATCAAGTGTTCTTAGCCCGTAAAAAAAGGCTAGAGATTGAAAAGGCCAAGGTTTTTGAGGATAAAGTAATCACTGAAGAGGCTTTAAATAAAGTTACTCAGGAATTAGAGGATACGCGTAAGCAGGTGCTTGAGTTTAAGGAAAAAATTGCTGATGTGAAGGCTAGCCTTCAGCGTGAAGGATCAAATCTTGAGGAGATTAATCAGGGAATTTTAAATTTAGGAAATGAAAAACTTACTTTAGTTTCGCATAAAGAGTTTTTAGAGAAATTAAAAACTAAATATGACGACATTGGTGAAGCATCAAATGCGGTGATCTTTCTGGACAAAATGCCCAATGAAAGCTTAACGGGCTTAGTGGTTAAGATTCAGAACCAGTTAGCTGCAAGCCAGGAGGATCGTTTACATTTGAGCACGGCTGCTTTTAAAATAAGCGGAGAGGCCAAACCAATTGAATTAGATACGCAGAAGATTGATGAAAAGATTACTAAGCTTGAAGAGAATATTGGCGAACTACGCAATAGAATGGTGTTGCGGCAAGCCTGTATTTTGGAATTAACCAAGACCTCCGAAGATTTAGAGTTAGAATTGCGTAACTACGAGATTACTTTAGCCAACAAGGAATCTAATCATGCTGCAATCCAGGAACAGTTCAATAAAATTAAGGAAGAAGAAGATGTAATTGTGATGGAATTGGCCGATGTTGCGCGTGAGGTTTCTGCAATAGAACAGAATTTAGTTAGTGCTCAGAATAAGCTAGCGGATTTAAATAATCAGGAAAGGCTAAGACAAGACAGGATTGTGCAGGAAGAAGATGCTATTGCTTTAAATAGTAAGTTGCGTGAAGATGTCCTGGTTTTTATTACTCAGACTAAAACTGAAATTGAAGCTTTGAATAGGCGTTTTAGTTCCGATGCGGAAACTTTAAAGATCCTCGATCAGACTTATGTGCAGGATAAATCTAACCTGGAAAATATTCAAAGGCAAATTAGCGAAGCTGGCCAGCGCCAAGAAGGGTTAAAAAGCGAAATTACTGAATGCCAGTATGCCAATCAGCAATCCCAGGTTCAGATTGGGCAAAAAAAGAGAGCGCTTGAGGAAATAGAGGCAAAATATAATGAGGTGTCTAGCGGTACGGTGGGAGTGGTGAAAAAAATCGAGGCTGATCGCAAACAGCTGGATCAGATCAAGAACCATTTGCATGATTTAGAAATGTTAGATAAGGACCTGGATTATCGTTATACTACGATTAAAGAAAGAATGTTATCAGCATATAAGGTTGACCTGGATCTTTTAGCAGTGCCTGAGCAGGAAATAGATCAGGCAGCGTTATTAGTTGAGATTACTGAATTAAAAAGAAAGCTTGATTCATATGGTACGGTGAATTTAGTGGCGATTGAAGAATATGATGAATTAAAGAAGCGCTATGATTTTCTTATTCAGCAGCAGACGGATTTGGCGCAGGCTAAGGAATCTTTGCATCAAGCGATTCTTAAGATTAACCGCACCACCCGGCAGATGTTTATGGAGACCTTTGAAAAAGTAAAGGTGGAGTTTAAGAATTATTTCCGCCTGCTTTTTAACGGAGGGGATGCCCAGTTATTTCTTTTGGATGAGTCAGATCCTCTGGAATCAGGAATTGAAATTATTTGCCGGCCTCCAGGAAAGAAGTTGCAAAATGTACTTTTGTTAAGCGGTGGTGAAAAAACTATGTCGGCAATCGCGTTAATTTTTGCGATTTTTAAAGTTAAACCATCTCCGTTTTGCATCCTAGATGAAATTGATGCTGCTTTAGATGAGGCTAATGTGGATAGATTCTCCAGAGTTTTGCAGGAGTTCTCTAAAACTTCACAATTTATTGTAATTACCCACAATAAGAAAACGATTGTTAATGCTAACATAATGTATGGTATTACTATGGAACAATCGGGGGTTTCTAAAATTGTTTCGGTGAAGTTATCGCAGAATAAAGAGAAAGAATTGCAAGCCCAAAAAGAAGTTCAGGAACAGGCAGCTATATCATCCTAAATTAGGAAAGCAGGAAATAGTAAAAAGGGGAAGGTTCTCTTAGGTTAAAATTGATTCAAGAGAACCGTCCCCTTGATTTTATTAACAGCAGCAAGTGTTATTCTTACCTTGTTTTTTAGCTTGATAAAGGGATTTATCTGAAATAGTAATTAAGTCTGCAGCCAGCAGGCCATTTTCAGGAAAGGTGGCAATTCCCAGGCTTACTGTAAGGTGTTTGTTAGGAAATATTTCTTCATTTAAGAAAGGGTATTTCTGAATATCCATTCTGATACGTTCAGCAATTAAAAAAGCTTCTTTTTTATCGGTATGCGGCAGGATAATTGTGAATTCTTCCCCTCCGTAGCGGCAGACCAGATCCATCTTGCGTGATTGATTGCGTAAAAGGACGGCGAGAGTTTTTAAGATTTTATCTCCTGCTTGATGCCCCAGGGTATCGTTGTAAATTTTAAAATCATCAATATCAATCATAATTAAAGTAAGGGGGCTTTTAGTAGCTTTAGCTTTTTCCAGTTCTATTTGCAGTAATAATTGAAAATATCCGTGGTTCCATAGATTAGTCAGGTAGTCAGAATGCGCGCGTTCTACGGTCAATTCAAAAAGCTGGGAGTTTTCAATTGCCAGCCCTGCCTGGTTAGCCAACATAGTAAGCATGCGGATATCATCTTTAGTAATGGGATCATTAGTGATAAAATTATCTGCAACAATAATTCCATTTACCCGATCTTTAGCTTTTAAGGGGATAATCAGGAGCTCTTGGCTGGCCAGTATTTTAATTACCGGTGAGTTCTGGTATTTAGTGAGAGACTGTCCAGTTAAATGCAAAGGCATGCCTTCTAATACTGCTAAAGAAAGCGGATTTTCCGTTTTATCCAGCATGGATACTTTTAAATTCCTTACCTGACGGTTAAAACCTGATTCCAGTATTTCATCAGAGTTTTTAAAAGCGTTAATCAGATCCTCAAGATCCATTTTTTCTTCTTCAATTCTAGTCCAGGCGATATTGGCTTCTTCTCCGCTTTCCGGGCCAATCCCCATTTTCCCTTCAATAAGCTGTTCTTTTTCATTTACTAAGAAAAGAATCGCTCGGTTAAATCCTAATCCGGTATGCGCAGTCACTCCGGTAAGGATGATATAGAGAATTTCATCCAGCTTTAAAGTGGTGCGCATGGCATTGGAGATTTCGTAGAGTATTTTTAACTCAATCTTGGTGCGCTCTAGCTCGTTTTTTAGTTTATGCAAGTCTTCCATAATGGTTAAATCTAACACATTCTGCCTTGCTTGTCAAGGAAGGCGGGGGGATACCATCTGGCTATTAATGTTAAATATAATGTAGAAACGCAAAATTTTGCGTCTCTACAAAATAGTAAATTGATTTCGGTTGCTTAGACAACCAATTATAATTCGTTTGACAGGCTATGGCCGATGAATTATAATAAATAAAATTACTTTGGAGGTAAACATGTCCAGACTGCTAAAAAATATTTTTTTAATTTTTACTGTTTTTCTTTTCTGTTTAACTTTAGTTTATGCTGAGGATATTACTATTACTACTTATTATCCTTCACCTTATGGCAGCTACAAGAATTTGAATATTTACAATATAGATGAAAGTACTACGCAGACAGATTTTACACAAGGAGTTACTAAGGCTGGTTTGCTAATTACTACAGAGCTTACAGATACGGCATATACACCGGGTATTTTTTGGTCGACGTCTAACAATAATGCCACAAAACCTAAAGCCGGGATTTATTTGAGAGAAAGTAGTGCTTCCGGTACAAGTATGTATTTTGGAACATCCAATGCTTATGCTACCGGTATAACGAATAATGCTGTAATAATAGATCCGTCTGGTAACGTCGGCATCGGGGCGGCCCCTGGCGCGAAGCTAGCGATTAGTTCATTAGGAGCAGCGAACAATTTGTTAAGATTTGATATTGATAGGCCGTGGAAATTTCGTAATACAGGTACTGGTGGAACTACGGTTTTAGAGTTGATGTCTGAAATTGATAGTAAGCAATTTAGGATAGTGAGTGATAATGGAACTACCCGAGCAATGGAGGTTTTAGTTTCTTCTACCGCTGCTAGTAACAGAGTTTATTTAGTGCCAGATGGCGGTTACGTCGGCATAGGCATGTCGCCATCGTATGCTTTAGATGTTACCGGACAAATCAGGATGAGTGGTGCTAGTGGTGTTCCAGTAAAATATGTTTTAGATGTGGCTGAGGTTATTCCGGTGGCAGATGATGTGGAAGAGGGGGACGTAGCATGTATTGATAATACCGTTGAAAAATACCAATTTGCAAAAAGCAAAATACCTGATAGCCCGCTTGTGGTAGGCGTAATTTCTTCTACAAAGAAAAATAGTAAATCTATTCCTGCGCTTTTCATTGGTGATTCTGAGCAAAAACAAAAAGATAACCCAAATCAGAAATATAAATATTTAACTATTGCCGGCCAAATTGCAGTTAAGGTTTGTCTTGAAGGTGGTGCTATTAAGAAGGGAGATTTACTTACTACTTCTTCTGTCTCCGGTTATGCTATGAAATCTCAGAAAAAGCAACTTGGAACACTTATTGGCAAGGCTCTAGAGGATTTTGACGGGAAAGATGGAGAAAAAGGAATAATCATCGCTCTTCTAAACCTGATGTAAAAATTTGGCCAAAATATAATGTAGAGACGCAAGATTTTGTGTCTCTATAAAATCATGTTTTTAGATTTTACACGTTAGTTTTCCCTCTTTTCTACGTCTATTAAGGGTAGAAAGGAGGGATTTTTATTGATAAACCCTAAACTCGAAACTCTAAATCCTAAACAAACCAAAATTAACCAAACTCAAAACTCAAAGCC
>JAPLLZ010000012.1 GCA_026387265.1 Candidatus Omnitrophota bacterium | reverse complement strand
TTTTAAGTAAGCGCATTTATTTATCTGCCACCTGGTTATTCTTCTATGTTCAGGCATTTTTTAAGACCCTTCCCACCAATGCTTAACTACTAAATCGTGAAAATTATTATTTATATACTGATCTAATTCATCTATGGTCGATTCATCAATCTGGCTAAACGCCAAGCCATAAACATTTCTTTCAAATTTTTCCTGATGCCAAACTACCTGTGCGCCAAGATTTAACTGTAAATCTTCAGACAAAGCTAACTTGAAATTTGAAAAAACATCATCAAATAAACTTCTTCTTAAAGAAACACACATGCCTCCATGGCTTATATCTTCTACAATACAAGGAATAGCACGCACTCCGTTTTCCACGGTCAATGCCGCGCCTTGATTAATCTGCCATCTCGGCTTAATCCTGCGCTCATCCACCTTTTGCCTCCGCACCTGCCCACGGCTTCGCCGTGAGGCGAGCCGGCAAGCAGGCTTGCCCTAAGCCACTGAGACAAGTTAATTTACACATTTATTATCTCCCATTTCTCAAATAAATCAAGAAAAAAATATTTTCCGTCTTAAAAGCACCTTCTCCCAACTCCTTGCATTCCAATAATTTATGCACTACCTATTTCCTAAATTCGCTATCATTTTTCCGCGCCTACAAATGAATAAAATAACAATTAATACAAATTACTGTTAAGCTTATTACCATTAGTGAAAACAAATTTGCTTTTTTCATTTTTCCTCGCCAACGTCTTTTTGTCTTGTTCCCATTACTGAATCTATTGCTCTTTCGTATATATCACCTGCTCGGGAATCTTCCCGGATTACTTTTAAAACAGCACCCGCCCACATCTGATTAAAAATATAACTCCAGCCTGGTTCTTTTTTACTGATGGAAGATTCGCTTTCCCGCTGCAACGCTCTCTGTCTTATTTCAGTTAAATCAAATCGTCCATTTCTTACTAGGCCTTCCCCTTCTTTTATTGCATCTATTTCCAACGAATAAATTCTAAATAAATTCTTATCATTTGGTTCAACAATACCATACTCTTGGCATAAGGCAATAAAGGCAACGGCATCATTGCGATAATCACCGTTATCTTCATCCAAATTTAATTTTCCCCAAGCTACAAGATGATGCACATATTCATGGGCGGCAACCACAAAAAGATCCTGCTCAGTTAATCCTAACTTTATACTGATAAGATGGTTTATGTTATTTATATCTTTTTCAAACTTTCCCGAATAGTCTAAAGATAAAAGAAAATAAACGATGAAACCAATAATAATCAGGGATAACACCGAGGCTATTTTTAAAACCATCCCGATTGATGTACCTACGAAAAAAAGAAAAGTAATAAATAATGATGCAGACGCAATCGAAGAAATAAATATCACGAGAAAGGGTCTTATCCAAGACTCCCATATATTTACAGAACGAATAAAAAGCCTGCCGGGGGCGCCGCCTAAATAATTAGCAGAAAGCCTGCCGTCTTCGTTTTTAGTATATTCGTGAATAGAGGTATTATCCTTTATATATGGCCTTAATAAATTTTCAGTTCTTTTTATCGCCTTCCAAATTACCTTCTCTTCGCTCTTATTAAATCCTTTTGCCCACTGTTTATTCTGCACAAAAGTTGCAATATCAGTCCGTAAAGAAGATTCAGTTAAGGGTAAATCAATATGAAAGAAACGGCTAAAAAGTCTCTTCATCTTTCCATCTTCCTTGAAATCTTTCCCCGCTACCCAAGCATAATCATCAGTAATACTGGCCAAAGGAATAGCTCCCTTTGCACCTGCATGATAAATATTATAAATTTGACCACCTACTTCTTTCTTAACTACTGTTTCATCAAGTAAAATGCCTTCTGTCTCTGTCTTTAAAATCTCATTCACCTTAACAATTCTATAAGCCGGGGTCGAACTCCCCGGAATTATTCTTGTATCAGCTGGCTTTAATTCATTGATAAGTTTATCTGCTAAGTGCGCCTTTCCATGATTGCGTAGATATTGGTCGAGACAATTATTTATGTATTTTTTATTTTCTGCCGATGGACTACTATCTGAAATAAGCTCTAAAGTATCTTCGCTTGACTTCATATACAGTCTATTTGCAAAAATATGCACTCCCCCTTGATTTATCAAACCAACCACCTTCTTCTGGCATTCAATTTCTGACGGAGTATTTATCTGTATTACTATATCAAAACCAAACGCATTATGATGCCACATTGCCCAATAATCCAATTCTTCTAAGCGGAGATGATCTAATATTAAATAATTTACATCCGTATAGGAAAAATCAACATCTACGGGCTCCATCTTACCGGTATCTTCATTAAGCTTCATATCCGGCCCCTTAAAAGATTCAGCCACACTCAAAACGTCTTTGTTATTATCTGTCCCGTAAAATTCTAATCTCCATCCTGAAGGATCTTCATGGGCGGCGGCAAAAGCCTGCTTCACTAACCAAACCATCGTACGCAATTCAGCTCCGGTAGAAGCGCCGACTGACCAAATACGAATCGCCTTCCGATAGCTTTCTTTTTTGTTTAAAATTAAATCTACAATAATACCTTTGCCTGTTTTGAAATTAAACAAGAGGTCAAAAATTTTGTTTCTTAGGCTTGGCCGGTAAAAAAATGTGGAATAATGATTATCAGTGTTTATTCCCACTTTTTGTTTTTCTTTTACAAAGTACCTTATCCTAAAATATGCTTCTTGTATAGAAATACATTCGGGTAATTCCAGAATTTCAGGTTTCGAAAATATATTTTTCTTAAGAACAAATCTTAATCCGATGGTACCTGCCTCTATCTTTACTTTTTTCTGAAAAGTCTTTGCCAGTTCTGAATCTCTATTAGTGAACAACTCTAAAACAGAATTAACAAAATCTGCGGCTCGTAGTATACCAGTAATGCCTTTTCGCTCGATTAATTCCGGGGCAGCGCGGATTAACCCGGATTTCTTAATTAAAGCTAAAATAACGTGGATATCCGATATTGTTAATTTTACGAAACTATTCCAGGCATAAAACTTTTTAATTTCTTTTACGCATTTCCACCAGCCCAGAATACGGCAAGAAAAAACGGCATTTTTCCCTTTTGCTGATAGATTGTTCTCTTTATTTCTCTTAATTTTCCGCCCTAAATAATATAAGATGCCCTGAGAAATATTTATTAATGAACACTCAAGTAATTTTAAATACTTCTTCAAGAAAGAATAAACACGCTCCTGTTTCGACATAAGACTTAATAACTGCGAAAGTTTTTTATTCTTAGAAACTGAATCTTTTACCGCTTCTGTATTAAAACTCGAGACATACCGGACAACTGTAGAATTTACACTTAAGAAATTTACCGTATCCTCCATCGCTTCATCATTAATATCACTTAAACCTTTGGT
>JAPLLZ010000011.1:812-3571 GCA_026387265.1 Candidatus Omnitrophota bacterium | reverse complement strand
ACTCACCTCACCCATTATTTTGGACAAAATCACAAAGTATAGCTATTGGGTGACGCGGGAGATGCTTCGAGGCTAATTTGCCGAGAAGTGCTCCCGCGGCAGGCCCCGATAGCCCTCACTTTTTCTTTTTATCTTTGCCCAGAATATCTTTCAACTCCACCATAAACTGCCCCACATCCTTAAATTGCCGATAGACCGAAGCAAAACGCACATAAGCAACATCATCAATTATTTTTAATTTTTCCATTACTAACTCGCCGATACGGCTAGCCTGAACCTCACGGTCGCTTTTCTTCTGAATGGCATGCTCAACTTGCGTGACGACCTCCTCCATCTTCTCCACACTCACCGGCCGCTTCTCGCAAGCCCGGATAATCCCGGCTAAAACTTTTTTACGATCCCAAGCCTCGCGTCTGCCATCTTTCTTAATTACCAGAAGTGATACATCTTCGACATATTCATAAGTTGTAAAGCGCTTGCCGCACTTTAAGCATTCTCTTCTGCGCCTAACCGCTGATTCTTCAGCAGTTGCGCGAGAATCTACGACTTTATCCTCTTTACATCCACAAGACGGACAGCGCATTTTATAATTTCCTTATCTTTATTTTAGCTTGTTTTAAAAAATCCATCGCCATTTTATCCGGATAACCTTCAGTAATCACAATCTCTTTTATTCCGGCATTAATCAACATTTTGGCGCAAATTGCACAAGGTTGCGTTGTAGCGTATAATGTTGCACCTTTAACACTTATTCCATGCAAAGATGCCTGAATCAGCGCATTCTGCTCAGCATGCAGGGCGCGGCATAATTCATGACGCTCACCTGACGGAACTTTTAACTTTAAACGCAAGCAGCCAACTTCAAAACAATGCTCTAAGCCGCTGGGCGCGCCATTATAACCAGTAGCCAAGATCCGCTTATCCCTGACTAAAACCGCTCCGACACTGCGGCGCAAACAGGTTGATCTCTTCGCCACTAATCCAGCCATCTCTAAAAAATATTCATCCCAACTCGGCCGCCGTCTCTCAGTATTATTGCGGCCCATGTCGAGCGTTTAGCAACCAACCCGGCCATCTCCAAAAAATATTCATCCCAAGACGGTCTTTTATGCACAGACTTTTTAATTTTCTTCGTCATTTTATTTAAATAACTCCGTATATAATGGAAACTTCCTGGTTAGATCAATCACCCCTTTTCTTTTTTTTGTTAATTTTTCCTGATCAGCCGGATTTTCCAGGGCATCATTAATCAAGCTGGCAATCTGGCGCATTTCTGCCTCTTTCATTTTACGCGTAGTTACTGCCGGAGTCCCTAAACGAATGCCACTAGTAATCAACGGACCTTTATCATCAAAAGGAATCATATTTTTATTTACGGTAATATTAACTTCACCCAGTATCCGCGAGGCATCTTTACCGGTAACATTCTTAGCATTCAAATCTACTAACATCAAATGAGTATCTGTGCCTCCGGAAACAATGCGAAAACCTTTTTTCTCTAAAGCGCTGGCTAACTCTACGGCATTTTTCATTAACTGCGCCTGATATTGCTTAAATTCAGGAGTTAAAGCTTCACCAAAAGCTACGGCCTTAGCCGCAATCACATGCATTAATGGCCCGCCCTGAATTCCGGGAAAAATCTGGCTGTCAATTTTTTTAGCAAACTCCTGCTTACAAAGAATAAACCCGCCGCGCGGGCCGCGTAAAGTCTTATGCGTAGTAGAAGTAACAAACTCTGCATAAGGCACCGGAGACGGATGTAAACCCGCTGCAACTAAGCCGGCAATATGCGCCATATCCACAAATAAATATGCCCCCACACTATCAGCAATCTGGCGAAATCTCTTAAAATCAATCGTCCGGGGATATGCGGAAGCTCCAGCCAGAATCATCTTTGGCTTATGCTGTTTAGCTAATTCCTGAATTACATCATAATCCAAAGCCTCGGTCTTTTTATCTACGCCATAACCAACCATTTTAAAAAGCCGACCGGAAAAATTATTCGGATGGCCGTGGGTAAGATGGCCTCCGGCAGATAAATCCATGGCTAAAACTGTATCTCCAGGATTAAGCGCGGCAAAATAAACCGCCATGTTGGCTTGTGAACCGGAATGCGGCTGAACATTAACATGTTCGGCGCCAAAGATCTTCTTGGCCCTCTCAATCGCTAAACTTTCCACAATATCCACATATTCGCATCCACCATACCAGCGTTTAGACGGGTATCCTTCGGCATATTTATTGGTTAACACTGAACCTTGTGCCTCTAAAACCGCTAAAGACGTAAAATTCTCTGAGGCGATCAATTCTATGTTTTCATTCTGCCTGCCTAATTCTTTCTGAATTGCTGCAAAAATCTCCGGGTCTGAATGTTTTAAATCTTTCACTTTACACAGCTCCTTGTCTACCTAGACAACACCGACGCAATATGCGCTACCTACCGCTTAGCATCGGGTGCCTATTTTTTTATCAAACTGGTTAATTAATTTTAATCTCCTTAGATGCCTACCCCCTAAAAATTCCGTATGTAACCAAGCCCAAACCATGCGTTTGGCTAGATCCGCTTTTACAAATCCTGAACCCAAAACCAAAACATTGCTGTCATTATGCTGACGGCTAAGCTTAGTAATCTTAAGATTATGGCAAAGCGCAGCGCGCACTCCCGGCAACCGGTTGGCTACAATAGAATTACCGATTCCGCTTTTACAAATAAGTATTCCTTGTTTAAATTTTCCGTCGGAAATTTTTTTGGCTAAATC
>JAPLLZ010000011.1:0-741 GCA_026387265.1 Candidatus Omnitrophota bacterium | reverse complement strand
GGCTAAATCATAAGCATAGACCGGATAATCACAGCGATCTTTAGAATATGTGCCTAAGTCTTCTACGGGAATAGATTTCTTTTCCAAGTATGCTCTTAATTTTTCCTTTAAAGCAAAACCAGCATGATCTGAAGCAATCAATAACTTACTCACCCTGCACCTTCTTTCTTATTTAAGCTAATAACCCAACGCCTTCAATATTTAAATATCCAGAAGGTGCGGGGCTCATATTATTTTACTTATCCTTTCTACAGCATCCTTAATCGTGAAAAAAGTTTTCTGATAGAATTCTAAAGATCCGCCTACAGGATCGGCAATATTCAAATTGCTATCATTTATTCTAGCAAATTCCTTTAATAAAAACAGCCTATTTTTAACCTCCGGAGCCAGCTGCAGGATTTGATCTTCATGCACATCTTCCATCACTAAAATAATATCCGAGCGGTTCACCAGTTCTTTAGTCAGCCTTTGGCTGCGGTGTGCGCTGGCATCAATACCCTCTTTGGCCAAAACCTCACGCGTGCCTTCGCTGGCTCCCATGCCAGTTAAAGCCATTACTCCGGCAGAATTAACCCGGATATCGGTTCTTTGCTGCTTCTTCAGTAGTTTCTTTAAATACTCCTGCGCCATAACTGATCGACAAGAATTTCCTGTACAGACAAAAAGCACATTTTTAGATTTTATTACCCGCATTATTTCTTCTTCTTTAATTGCACCACTTCTGGATATCTGAGCAGGTTC
>JAPLLZ010000058.1 GCA_026387265.1 Candidatus Omnitrophota bacterium | reverse complement strand
CCGGCCCGACAGGTGTCAGGGGTAGAAATTCTGATAATAAGCTTATTCGTGAAAAGCTAGGCTGGGAACCGAGTAGGAAGCTAGAAGATGGGATTAAGATAACTTACGCCTGGATAGCTGAACAAGTAAAACAGCTAAACAATAGATAGCTAAGAAAATGTTTTGGTATTTCCAGAGCAGAAAATTAATTTTGTTTCTAAGAATAAAATAATCTTGGAGAAGGATTAAAAGTTAGCGGAGTGTTATGAAAAACGAAAACATGCTGATTATTGAGGCCGGGCGGGCGGAAAAGCACTATTGGGCAGACCTCTGGCGGTATAGGGAATTGTTTTATATCCTTAGTTGGCGCGATATTGCAGTTCGTTATAAGCAGACCGTTATTGGCATAGCTTGGGCAATTTTAAGGCCACTTCTGACGATGATAGTTTTTACCGTAATTTTTGGCAGGCTGGCAAAGTTTCCCAGTGATGGAAATGTTCCATATGCAATTATGGTTTATGCCGCGATGCTCCCATGGCAGTTTTTTGCTTCTTCAGTTTCTGATTCCAGCAATAGCTTGATAGACAATACTCAGCTAATTACTAAAGTATATTTTCCCCGGATAATCATTCCTATTAGCTCCGTTGTTACCAGCTTTATCGATTTTCTTGTTTCCTTTGTGATACTTATTTTTCTTATGTTTTATTTTAAATTTAACCCAAGCTGGAATATTCTATATCTACCTGTTTTTTTAATGATTGCTTTTATCACAGCAGCGGGTGTTGGTCTTTATATTACAGCCCTTAATGTAAAATATCGCGATTTTCGTTATATTGTCCCATTTATTGTTCAGTTTGGTTTATACATTTCCCCAGTTGGGTTTAGCAGTAGTATCATTCCTGGTGAATACCGTCTTTTATATTCAATGAATCCTATGGTGGGGGTGATAGATGGATTTAGATGGGCAATTCTTGGAGCCAAATCAACTATCTATCTACCCGGGTTTCTAATGTCTATTGGAGTAATGTTATTTTTTTTAATTTTCGGAATTTATAAATTCCGAAAAATGGAAAAAACCTTTGCAGATATTATTTGAGGAATTGTAATGAGTAATATTGTGATAAAAGCTGAGGGTATTAGCAAGTCTTATTTAATCGGTCATAAGTCTAATGAGAGATATATGGCGCTACGAGATGTTATTGCCAATAAAACAAGGGGTTTATGGTCGAAGATGCACAACATTCGTCTTAATGCTCATAAGAATATAGAAGAGTTTTGGGCGCTTAAGAACATATCTTTTGAGGTGCAACAAGGCGAGAGAATTGGTATTATCGGTAGAAATGGAGCGGGTAAATCGACACTTTTAAAAATCTTAAGCAGAATTACCGAGCCGACTACGGGAAGAGTTTCTATAAAAGGGAGGGTGGCTAGTCTTCTTGAGGTGGGGACTGGTTTTCATCCGGAATTAACCGGAAGAGAAAATATCTATTTGAATGGGGCAATCTTGGGAATGACACGCAGAGAGATAAAAGCGAAATTTGATGAAATCGTAGCTTTTGCTGAAGTCGAGAAATTTCTTGATATACCGGTAAAGCGCTATTCTTCAGGAATGTATGTTCGGCTTGCTTTCGCCGTAGCCGCGCATCTTGAACCTGAAATATTGGTAATTGATGAGGTTTTGGCTGTTGGGGATGCGCAGTTTCAGAAAAAGTGTTTGGGAAAGATGGAGGAAGTTGAAAAGGAAGGAAGAACGGTGCTATTTGTGAGTCATAGCATGCAGGCGATACGGGGACTGTGCCAGCGGGCGATCTTGATAGAAGCAGGAACAGTTGTTGCCGACGGTAAATCTGATGAGGTGATTCAGTGTTATTTGCAGGTGATTCCCAAGGCTAAGACGCCAGAATTACTGGAAATGATGATTCGCCAATTGCCCTTTGATCCTGCGTTTCGCCTAGAAAGTGTTAGATTACTTCAATCTGGTCTACCTGTGACCAGCTCTATTTCTAATGGTGAACCACTGGAGATTGAAGTTAGTTATCAGGTTTTGGAACGTACTATTGGGTTGAGAGTGTTTTTTGATCTGTACGATAACGAAAATTCGTTGCTTTTTCGAAGTTTTAATGATGAGTATGCAGAAGGAGCGCCAATAGTAGAGCCGGGACGCTATGTCTCGCGGGCGGTGATTACTGCTGATTTGCTGGCACCGACAAATTATGAACTTCGGATTTTGGCAACGGTGTTTAATGTTCGAATGTGTATTCCATATCCAGGTATATGCATACCGTTATATGTTGAGCGTACTGGAAAGAGTAATCGTGCCTATATGATAGAGCCGATTCGGGGAAAGCTCGCCCCGGTGTTTAACTGGACGACTAATTGTTTGGGAGGTTTATGAATATTTTTACACGAGCTCAACGCAAACTGTGGCGGATGCTAGGATTAGGGGAATTTCTTCATCTTCAGAATTCAGTGATTGAACTTAATAACATCGGTGAGTTGTGTAAAGTTTTTGGTTGGCGTTTATCTCCAGTGCTTGATGATACCAAAATACATGAGTTTAGTTATGTTGAAGATGTAAATGAGCGTCGTATCCGTGATGCTGAGACGCTGGCTACAGTGGTGCGGAATACTGATCCGTCTGTATGCCTGGAAATCGGGACGGCAGATGGACATAGCACGGCATTGATGTCTTTGAATGCTTCTGCACAGGCGAGAATTTATACAATTAATATTCCTCTGGAAGAAATTCTTGCTGGTAAAGGAGGCGAGCTGACGACTATTGCGTTGGAACGCGAGAAAATCGGTGCCTACTATCGTCAGCGCAATTTGACTAATATTACACAGATTTTGGCGAATACCGCGTACTGGAAACCGGATATTGGGTTGATTGACGTAGCTTTTATAGATGGTTGTCATGACACAAAGTTTGTGTATAACGATACGCTTAAAGTTTTAAAGAATATGAAACCCGGTTCTTTTGTGTTGTGGCATGATTTTAACCTTGATCTTGTACGGAAATATCATTGGATTAACTCGGTATGCCTGGGAGTTGAAAAATTATTTACAGACGGGCATATCCGTGGGCGTGTTTTTCATGTGCGTGATTCCTGGATTGGAGTGTATCGCATAGAGGAGAGGATATAAAAGTGGTTGAGACCCTCAAGCCAAAAGAAACTTCTTTTGAGTACGGTAAAGCACATCAAGAGCTCATGCTGGATAAATATCGTAAGAGTAAAATCGTTTCTGAATCCAACACGCAATATTTAAGAGTAGTTTTGGCACACGAATTAGTCAACAAGTACGTTTTACCAAGATTAAAATCAAAACTGCCTAGTGAAATTACCCTTGTGGATGTGGGATGTTCAGTGGGTTTATTTGCTATTGAGTTTGCTAAGAATGGTTATAAGTCATTTGGAGTTGACTTTGATCCAGCGGCTTTGGAAATAGCCAAAAGATTAAATTTGGAAGAAGGGACCAATGCTACATTCTCCCGAATGGATGCTTCCGATTGGAACCTTAATTTGTCTATCGATATAGCATTATGTTTTGATCTCTTTGAGCATTTGCATGACGATGAACTGGGGGCTTTGCTTTATGGCATTAAGAATAGGCTATCTCAACAAGGCTGCTTGGTCTTCCACACACTACCCTTACAGTACGATTACTTGTTTTGGAATGAAGCTACAGGTATAATCAAGTTTCCTGCACTGTTGAGACTTTTCAAAAACATTTCAACTAAGAGTTTTAGTCGTATGGTTGCGATATACGCTTTATGCCTGGACGTTCTTAACCTTTGTCGTGGGAGAACTGTGTACAAGGAGACTATAAAAAAGAGTGGTCACTGCAACCCCCTTACTCGTGAACGACTGGAAGATATTCTTTGCCGGTCAGGCTACGAAATCATCTTCATAGAGTCTGGTTTCTTGGGCCAGGTGCAATTGGACCCACGAGACCGCGAATTTTTCCATAAACAGCCCGTTACGCACCGAAGTTTGCGTGGCGTGGCAGTTCCCAAAAGGTCCAAGTGAAACTGTTCGGGAATGTTATGATTCCGATTATAGTAATTCATAGTAATTAATGATTATACTTAGGTTGCATTAAGTTATTTGATGGAGAATTCAAAGATGAGCAGTTTTAAAATTTTAATTGGATATCCGTATTATCCTGCAAAAGATACCTATGGAGATGTGGAGAAAATATATATAGCTTACGTAGAGCGTTTGAAAAAGGCAGGATTCGATGTGGAGGCTTTTTGTCTAACCTTGAACCCGCCAAGCTATAACCTTACATTTAAAGAGCTGGATCAAAGGTGGCGTAGGGGTGATAAGTTTTTGCTGGATATGTATGAAAAGTTAGAAAAGGCATTGGAAGGCAAGGATGTTTTTATAAATTGGTCGGGTATCAATCTACATCCTGAATTTGTTAAAAAACTATCGGTATTTAGCGTTTTTCAGTGTTTTGACGATCCAGAAAGTTCCGCAGATCTTTCCAAGCCAGTTGCTTCTGCTTATGATCTGTGTTTAGTGGGGAATATTGCCGAGGTTGATACCTATCGCAGTTGGGGTGTTAGGTTTGCAGAATGGTCACCTTTGGGCTTTCAGTCAACCATTTACGATCCGAATCTTACATATAGCAAGATTATCAATAGTGAAAGAGATATTGATTTATTTTTGATGATGGATCGGACTGCACCGTGGCGATCAGAGAGAGTTAACAAACTTGCTCAAGCATTTCCTGATGCGCATTTTTATGGGCGTGGATGGCCACGGGGATATCTATCTAATGTTAAAGAACTTGAATATTTGCGAAGGACAAAGATTGGTCCAAACATCCATAATTCAACTGGACCGATTAATTATCGTACGTTTTACTTACCGGCTAACGGGGTAATGCAAATCTGCGACAATAAGAGTCATTTGGGGAAGATATATGAATTGGGTAAAGAGGTTGTTGGTTTTGATACGATGGAAGAGTGTATTGAGCTTTGTAGATATTATTTAGTTCATGATCAAGAGAGAAGGGAAATTGCGGCCAATGGCTGGAAGAGAGCAATCACAGACTATAACGAGATAGCAATATTTAATCGAAAAATTAAGATTATTGAAACCTATATTTTACCACGGGTTCAGAAACAGAAAACAAAGAGTATTGCATTAAGTCAATTCAAAAGTACGAGCAAACAGAGATTGCGATATGCCCTTTATAGTCCATTTGTTTTGGTATTTCGAGCACTTGAATCTGTCGCGAAAAAAATCAGTCGAAGATATTTGCCGGAGGAATGGCGTAAGACATTAAAGTGGATTAACGTTAAACTGTATGAGTAAAGTAAATCAGAATATATTGAAGATTTTTCATCAACGGTTATGAATATTAAGACGGATTGTTATGAGAGATAGGGTAATTCTAGCTAAATATAGCATAGTGTAGTTTATTAAAATAATAAATAGTGAAATGATGACTGTAAGACAAAATAAAATTGGTGTATGGACACCTGAGATCATAAGTCGTTTTTGGAATTATGCTGGTAAGCAGTCAGGTTCCCAAGAGCAGTGTTTTTCTAAGCAAGTGGGAAAAGGATTAGTGAAATTCTTGAGGGATACTGTTAGGTTGCACGATGGAATGTCAGTTTTAGATTTTGGTTGTGGTCCTGGGTTTTTAATACAGCATCTGCTTGAACAAAAGGTTATCTGTTATGGTGTAGACTCGTCACCTGAGTTAGTTGAACTTGTTAATCAAAGATTTCAAGGTTACCAAAGATGGATGGGGGCTACTGTGGCTTTTTCTCAATCGTTGCCATATCCAGATTCCTCTTTTGATTTGGTAACTTGTGTTGAAGTGTTTGAGCATCTCTTAGATGATAATTTACATCCCATGCTTTTTGAGATTTATCGGGTTTTAAAACCGGGCGGGGTGGCTATGTTCACTACTCCGAACATGGAAAATCTATTGGTAAATCAAGTTTTCTGTCCTTTCTGCCAGACTGAATTTCATAATCGCCAACACGTTCGTTCATTTTGCGTTGATTCAATGCACAAATTAATACAATCAGTTGGTTTTAAAGTTTTGTTTTGTGAGGGGGTGAATTTTACTATTTTGCAGAATTGCTCAGCTGGATGGAAAGATTCAAGTTTGCGCAATGGATACTACGGAATTAGGCTTCTGAAGGGTATTATTCTAGATCGGATTTTATCCAGATCTTTTCCATATAGTGAAGCTTTTCGTGTTCGTGCGGGGTGCGGAATCGGTGCTCCCCATTTGTGCGCAATAGTCGAAAGGCCCAAGTACAACAAAATAAGTCAAGGTAATATCGAGAACCAAAACGGTGGCTAATTTTTAAACTGTTAAGCTAGGATTAGCCATATACAGATTTTTAACGGGATATGGTTAATGAATAATAGAAGATGATTTCGGGTAAACGTATTATCATTGTTCTTGGTATATTTGAACTTGGCGGGGCTGAGCGACAGGCGTTATTACTTGCCCGTCATTTAAAAAACGAAGAAGGTGCGCATGTTCAAATATGGGGATTCCACACGCCGGGACGCATGGCTCAGCTTTGTGATGTATATGGTATTTCATGGCGGATTGTACCACTTAAGCTGACCCATCAGCCTATTCAATTATTAATAAATTTATTTAAATATGCTCGTAAGCTTAGAAATGAGAGGCCGGATATTCTTTTTGCTTATACTATTTTTCCAAATATTATTTGTGGATTAGTATGGCGATTGACAGGTGCAAAAATTTATATCTGGAATCAGAGGGATGCTGGTATAGAACGTTTTGTTAGTAAAATATTGGAACGCATTGCTGTGTTTAATACGAAACATTTTGTATCGAATTCCCATCAGGGATCCGATTTTTTAATTAAGACATTTGGATTGAATCGAAAGAGTGTGCGGGTTATTCATAATGGTATCAAATTAGACAGTCCGCAGGCAGACCGTTTGGAATGGCTCGAGCGATTGGGTATTAGCGAGAGTTGTATGCGCGTTTGCATGGTTGCAAATTTATATTCACCTAAGGATCACATTACGTTGTTGAAAGCCTGGCGGATTATTATTGATAGGTTGGAACAGAATAAAAAGAAGGCTGTTTTATTGCTTGCTGGACGATTTGGTGAAAATTATGAGATGCTTAAAGAGATATCAGCCCAATTGAATCTTGGAGAATCAATAAGGTTTCTTGGCCAGGTAGAAGATGTAGTAGGTTTATTGGGTATAGTTGATTTGGGTGTGTTTAGTTCACGCTCGGAAGGGATGCCGAATGGCGTGTTAGAATACATGGCGGCGGGTTTACCTGTGGCAGCTACCGATATTCCCGGAATTCGCGAAGCAGTGGGGCAGGAAGGCTATCCTTATCTTGCGCCACCTGGTGATGTGGATGCTTTGGCAGATAGAATATTGCTATTAATGCAATCCCGTGAACTGCGGGCTCAGATTGGTGCGGCAAATCGACATAGAATTACTCAAGAATTTGATCCACAATACATGTGTAAGCAAACTGTAGATTTTATCTTGCAATATGTGTGATTTTTTAGCACATTATGATTGATTAATTGAATTTTAGCGTTGAGGATAATTTCATGGGCTTATTAAAAATACCAATGTCAATTAAGAATCTTGTAAGGCCGCTTATGGTGCCTAGAATCCCCAAGAGAATTTCCGAGCGTTTTAGGTATATAGATAAAAAAAACTTGAGTTTGATTGAGGCATCGTTGAGACAAAATTACTTTACTCAACGGTATGCCCAGTTTTATGATGCGGAATATCTATCTTCTGATAAAGGACAAAGTGAATTGCAAGAGCACTTGTGTCGAAGACTGGATGCTTTTCGTAATAGCGTTATTCCTTGGTTGAATGATGCTAAGCCTTTGGCCGGATCAAGAATTCTGGAAATCGGTTGTGGGACTGGCAGTTCAACTGTAGCATTGGCCGAACAAGGCGCAGAAGTTACTGCTGTTGATATTCTTGAAACAAGCCTAATTGTAGCTAAAGATAGGTGTAAGGTTTATGATCTCAACGTGAATTTCCTCTGTGCGAATGCTACCAAAGTGCATAATATGCTTGGAAGTCAACATTTTGATTTTATTATTTTTTTTGCCACTCTTGAGCATATGACTCATAGCGAGAGAATGATTGCTATGAAGAATACTTGGGGAATGCTTTCACCGGGCAGCTTATGGTGCCTGATAGATACTCCCAATCGATTATGGTATTACGATGGACATACTTCTCAATTGCCTTTTTATCTATGGTTACCGGATGAGCTAGCTTTTTTGTATTCACGGTTTAGCCCTAGAAAAAGCTTTTGCAATTTATATCGAGAGATAGATGATGATTCGAAGCTTAATTTTCTTAGGCGTGGTCGTGGTGTAAGTTTTCATGAATTTGAACTTACAATGAAGCCAGCAGAAGAGCTCGACGTTGTTAGCAGCTTACCCATTTTTTTAAGAAACCAGAATTTCTTGAAAAAAGTTTTATGGAGATTAAAAAATAAAAGAAGTTTTGAATCTTTTTTGGTAGAATTCGGCCCTAAAATTCATAAAGGTTTTTATCAGGAATCTCTAGATTTGATTATTCGGAAAGATTAATGGTTTATAGAAAGATATTCGTATGAAAATTTCATTTATTATCGCAACTGTTAATAGGGATCAGGAGTTGCAACAGTGCATTACTTCTATTGAAAAAGCACATGAGTGCAAACAGGATGTTCCAATTGAAATTTTAGTAGTTGTCCAAAAAGCAAAGGAAAAAAAAGACATCCGAATTCATTATCCTGAAATAACTACCTTCTATTATATTGATAGAATAGGGCTATCGATTGCAAGAAATTTTGCTATTGAAAAATGTTTGGGTGATTATTGCGTTTTTTTAGATGATGATGCTGCAGTTAATCAAGATTTTATTGATGTGTTGTCAAAGAAAGTAATAACTTATAAAAAAGTTAGCGTATTTTGTGGCCGGCTTATGGATTCAGCGCAAGGTGTTCCTTTTTCAGTTCTTTTCAACAATAACAATGTTAGAAAGTTAAGTCGATTTGATTTTCAATATTTTATGGGTAGCGCTCATGTTATTGCCAAAGAGACAATAAAGCGTATAGGATGTTATGACGAGCGTTTTGGCGTTGGTGCTAAATATCGGGGCTCCGAAGAAACTGATCTTTTTTTTAGATTAAAGGCAAGTAGTGAACAAGTATTGTATTTACCGGAATTAATTTTTTTTCACCCAATTCCTATTACCCCTCCTGAATATGTGTATAACTATGCATATGCTATTGGAGCGATGCTCACAAAAAGTTGTTTTAACGACAAAGCGCACTTTATTGTGTATTTTTATATTTTTTTCTTACGTATAATTAAAGCTTACATCCGGATATTGCAAAAAATTATTTTAAAGGGGATATATCAAAAAAAAGACGAAAAATATCATTATAGTTCGATATTGAGAGGTACATATGGAGGGATGAAAGATTTTATAAAAAGTAAATTTATTTTTCAAAGGAAAATATGTCTATGATAGAAAAAATTATCCACAAAAATATAATTATAGCACTTATTATCTATAAATCCCATAAGCAGGATGGGGTTGAGTTTTTTTCTTCCAATGAATACTTGTTGCAGTTGGGTTATATGATGCGTCCAAAGGGTTATCAGATTGTTCCTCATATTCATAATCCTGTTTGCCGTAATACTATAGGTACTCAGGAAGTTTTGTTTATTAAGAGCGGAGAAATCCGTATTGATTTCTATTCTTTTAAAAAAGTTTTCTTAGAGAGCCGTAAATTATCCGCTGGAGATATTATCCTGTTGGCCGGTGCTGGTCACGGAATTGAGGTGCTTAAGAAAGCTGAGATAGTTGAAGTAAAAAATGGCCCGTTCATTGAGGGTGCAGATAAAGGCAGGTTTATGGGAAAAAAGGGTAAAAAATGATACCGGTAAATCAGCCGTTACTTAACGGAAGAGAAAAAGAATTATTAGCGCAATGCATTGAAAGTGGCTGGATCTCTTCAGATGGTCCGTTTGTCAGTGAGTTTGAGCGTAGATTCTCTGCTTATATTGGAGCTAATCATGGTGTCGCCGTCTGTAACGGTACGGCAGCTTTAGAAACGGCTTTGTTTGCCGCTGGCGTAAGTAAGGGTGATGAAGTAATTATGCCAGCCTTTACCATTATTTCTTGTGCTTTAGCAGCTATCCGGCTGGGTGCAATACCAGTGTTAGTGGATGCAGAACCAGATACTTGGAATATGAATGTAAGTCAGATTGAAGCGCGTCTGAGCTCAAAAACCAAGGCTATTATGCCGGTGCATATTTATGGGCATCCTGTCGATATGGATCCTGTTATGGCTATTGCAAAAAAACGTAACCTGATTGTGGTTGAGGATGCTGCGGAGGCTCATGGAGCTGAATATAAAGGACGTAAATGCGGAAGTATTGGTCAGATTAGCGCCTGGTCTTTTTATGCCAATAAAATTATTACCACAGGCGAAGGTGGAATGGTTCTTACTTCTGATCCAGAGATGGCTGCGCGGGCTGCCTCTTATCGTAATCTTTGTTTTCGTCCGGAAAAGAGATTCTACCATACCAAACTAGGTTATAATTTTCGCCTGACTAATTTGCAAGCTGCTCTTGGATTGGCACAGCTGGATCGTGTTGACGAGTTTATTCAGATTAAGCGGCGCCTAGGAGAGTATTACCGTCAGGGACTGCGTAAGATTAAGGGGATTAAGTATCAGGTTGAGAAGCCCTGGGCTAAAATGGTTTATTGGATGTACTGTATTGAGTTGGATAGCGCGTTAGGTTTGAATGCACAAAATATGATGGAAGGGCTTAAGGAAAAAGGAATCGGTTCGCGCCCGTTTTTCCTTGGGTTGCATGAACAGCCAGCTTTGCATGATTTAGGGTTGTTTAAGGGAGAGCATTACCCGGTTACTGAACGCATTGCCCAACAAGGATTATATTTACCATCTGGAATGGCCTTGACCGAGAAACAAGTTGATGAGGTGGTAGTTTCAGTAAGTGATGTAATAAGGAGAATTTAAATGAAAACCATTACCCGAACAACTTGCCGCCTGTGTGGTTCGGACAAATTGAGCGACATATTTTCTCTCGGTGATCAATATATTAATGATTTTGTTCCGAAGGAAAGAATCGGCAAGGGGCTTAAGGCGCCACTGGAATTAGTGATGTGTGATCATTGTTCTCTTTTGCAGCTTAGGCACACTGCCCCCCAGGAACTTCTTTATGCGCGCTATTATTGGTATAGGTCGGGAGTAACAGATACCATGCGTCGTGCGTTGCGGGATATTACTCAACAAATTGAGTCAATCGTTTTACTAAAGCCCAGTGATGTTGTTTTGGATATTGGCGCAAACGATGGAACTATGCTGTCAACTTATACTGCTTTCGGTATTCATCGGGTTGGGTGCGAGCCGGCGGATAATTTGATTGATATGTTAAAGGAAAATATAAAATACGTGATGCATGATTTCTGGGGCTATGAACAATATATGAAACTTGCTGGTCAATGGGGTTTTGGTAAGGCTAAGGTAATTACCGCCATTGGTATGTTTTATGATCTTGAGGATCCCAATAAATTTATTCGAGATGCTCAGCAGGCATTGGCTGATGATGGAATTTTTGTGGCTCAATTGATGTGTTTGGCACCGATGATTGAAAAGAATGATTTGGGGAATATTTGTCATGAGCACCTTGAATATTATTCGCTAAATTCGTTAAAATACCTATTTGAGAAGAATGGACTGGAAATATTTAGGATCGAAGAAAATAATGTTAACGGCGGCAGTTATAGAATTTTTGCGCGGCACTATCAAGGCACAGGCATAGCATTTAAAGAAAAATTTACGCTTAAAGATATTTTAGCTTTTGGTAAGCGTATTGAGAATAACCGTAAAAAATGCGTTGAATTCATTAAAGGTGAAGTTGCTAAGGGCAAAAAGGTTTATATTTATGGGGCCTCGACCAAAGGAAACGTGATCCTTCAATATTACGGGCTTGATCACGCTTTGATTACAGCGGCTGCTGAGCGTAGTCATGAAAAATGGGGTAAATATACTATTGGATCCTGGATTCCTATAGTGTCCGAAGAAGAGGCGCGTCGTGCTAATCCCGATTATTTTCTTGTTTTGCCTTGGGCATTCTTTGATGAATTTTATAAACGCGAAGAAGAGTGGCGTTTACGTGGGGGTAAGTTCATTGTTCCTCTACCAGAATTTCGGGTGGTGGTATGAATTTTATTCCGCTTAAAAAATATGCTGAAGCCTTAGAAGCCTTGCCGATTTTATGCGTTGATGTGATTATCCAGAACAGCCGTGGCGAATATTTATTAGTTAAGCGCGCTAATCAACCCAAAAAAAACCGCTGGTGGGTTATTGGTGGCCGTGTCCTTAAAGGAGAAACTTTAGAGAGGGCGGTGATTCGGAAGGTTAGAGAAGAAGCGGGATTACAGATCAGGCAGTTGCGGCCAATAGGTTATTATGAATTAACGCATGGCGTGAGTCCATTTAGTTTGCCGTTTGATAACCATACTGTCAGCATTATTTTCAAAGCTACTGTCGCCAAAAATCAACTTGTTGTTTTGGATAAACAGAGCGTGGCGTACGCATATGTAAAGAAGCTGCCATTTGATTTTAAGATTAAGTTATTTGATGCAGATTCCCGATATAGTGTAATTAAAAAGAGTTGCTAAATTGATTTAAGAAAGAAGGTAACGATGAAAAAAGCGTTGATTTTAGGCGTAACCGGACAGGATGGTAGTTATTTAGCTGAGATTTTACTTGAGAAAGGTTATGAGGTACACGGAATGTTGCGCCGGTCGGCTACGGGAAATACTCGTAACATTGATCATCTTATTCAGGACCAGACCATATTTAACAAATGTTTTTTTCTGCACCGGGGTGATTTAGCTGACCCAACTTCACTTTATCGTATTATTAATCTTGTGAAGCCTTTTGAGATTTACAATGAAGCAGATCAAGATCATGTGAGCTGGAGTTATGACATGGTGGGTTATTCTACAGATATTACTGGTGCAGCGGTAGGCCGTATTTTAGAAATTATCCGGCAAATCGACCCTGCCATTAGGTATTTTCAGCCTTGTACTTCAAATATGTTTGGGATTACCGAGAGCATTATTCAAAATGAAAAAACTCCGTTTAATCCGCAAAGTCCTTATGCGTGTGCCAAGGTAATGGCTTTTTATCTTACGCGTTACTATCGCGAAGCTTTTGGCATATTTGCATCTAATGCGATCTTCTATAATCATGAATCACCAAGGCGTACGTCTGAGTATGTGACGCGTAAAATTACTCAATCTGTGGCGCGTATCGCTCTAGGTAAACAAAAAAAGTTAGTTCTTGGTGATCTTACTGCTCGAATTGATTGGGGTTATGCTAAAGAATTTATGAATGCGGCATGGCAAATCTTACAGTTAGAGAAGCCGGATGATTTTGTTATAGCCACTGGTGAAGCACATTCAGTTAGGGAATGGGTTGAGAGAGCATTTGCTGTTGTTAATCTTAAGCCGGATGACTATGTGGTGACAGATCTTAAATTATTACGACCAACCAAGACGTCTTCGCTTATTGGTGATATAACTAAAGCAAAAAAGATCTTCAAATTTAATCCAAAAGTAAAATTTGAAGATCTCGTTAAGCTAATGGTTGAAGCTGATCTTGAGAAAGAGCGTTTTAATGCGTGAAGAATCTGAAAAAACGGAAGGTTTGCCGGGTAAAATAAAAGTTTCTGTGTGCATCCCAACCCGTAATCGTGCTAATTTTATCGGAGAGGCTCTGGAAAGTATTATTTCTCAATCTGGAGATAATGTCGAAATTGTCATCGTTGATGGCGCCTCTACAGATAATACTGCCGGAGCAGTACAAAAATACCAAGAGAAATTTAAAAACCTCGTTTATTATTGTGGAAAAGAAAACGGGGGCGTGGATAGGGATATGGCTAAGGCTATCGAGCTTTCGCGTGGCGAGTATTGTTGGTTATTTTCGGATGATGATGTTCTTAAGCCGGGAGCGATGAAGTTAATTTTGAAAGAAATCGAATCAGTGTATGATGTATATTTATCTAACGTGACAGTTTGTGATTTTTACATGCGGCCTTTAAGAGAACGTTTTTGGCTTTCGCGAAAAGTCAACAATCGAGTTTTTAACCTGCACAATAAAGATGAATTAATAGAGTATTTTAATTGTGCAAATTCAATTGGTGCGTTGTTTAGTTACTGGAGTTCGATTGTGTTACGCCGCGAACAGTGGAAAAAAGCCGGATACATTTATGAGTTTGAAGGAACAGCATATGCACTTGCTTCTTCACTTTTTTCTTTATTCAAGCAAAAATGCAGGTTGAAATATATTAGGAGTTCGCTGGTTTTTTGGCGTAACGACAATGTAAGCTTTCAGGACGAAGGAGGATTGGTTAAACGGTTCCTTCTTGATTTTGACGGCTATTCGAAATTAGCGGATAAATTCTTATTAGAAGATTTTAAGGTTAGGAATGCTTTTCTAGGCGTTATGAGGCGTGAACACCCCTGGTATTCGGTTATTCATGCCACATCCTTGATTAATGATCAGCAGGGATGGTTGAAATTTAAAAATAAACTAATTGCTTATGGATATAGCCCGGTAATGGTCGAGTTTTGCTGGATTTTGTCTAGAAACAAAAGTTTGGTAGGGATTGCTGTTAAGCTGAAACGTAAATTAATCCGTAGTGGTAAGCTGAGATCTGGATTATTCTTAAATGATAAAACTATTTAACTATTTGTTGATTTCTAATATTTTTACTGGAGCGTTTGTTTTTTATTGCGGAAATTTTGATTTTTATATCAGTTATATATTTATGAGTTGTTTTTTATTGACCTACATGATTTTTTACCGAAAAATAAATATCAATCGATTTTCTTTTTATGTCTTAATGTTTATTTTTATTCTTTCGCTGGTAAGTGTTTTCCAGGGTAACAACTCTATCTTTCTATTGTTAAAAGTTATGATTGGATTTATCCTCAATGGTGTAACTTATTATCTGTTAATTCGCCTAAACGACAACAAGGTTGATGGGCTTTTCCGTATATATATGCAAATCGCTTGCTTGGTTGCCCTGATCGGTATTTTTCAGGAGATTAGCTATCTGATAGGGTTTAGAGGGGGGTATGATTATCGATCATTTATTCCCAGGATAGTTCCTCCTTATGCGCAATCTGGAATTCTTAGGGTTACATCAATCATGCAAGAACCTTCTCATTTTGGCAATGTCATGGCTCCAGCAGTGTTTGTTTCAGTTTTAAATATTATTCGACAAGAGAGGCATTTTATTGATATAAAAATGAGTTTTTTGATTATCATCAGCATTTTGTTATCATTTTCATTAGTTGCTTATATTGGTATCGTCATTGCCCTCATCTTGATCATGCTTAATTATAAAAGAATTAAATTGATTTGTGTATCGGCAATAATCTTATTTATCCTAATGTTTACTGCTTATCGTTGTTTACCTAATATTCAATTAAGGGTTAGTCAAACCGTTGCTGTAATTAATGGTAAAATTCCACTGGAGTCAGCAAATTTAAGTACTTTTGCTTTTTGTAGCAATGGATTAGTTGCGTTAAAAAGTTTTATGAGTAATCCATTGTTTGGTGCGGGGCTAGGAAGTCACCCTTTTTCATATGATAAATACATTTCGCAGATAGTAAATCCAGACCTAAACAAAGTTCACATAAATAGGGAAGATGCCTCTTCAATGTTCCTGCGGATTATTTCAGAAACCGGTTTATTAGGTATTTTTTTATTCACTTTCTTTATTTTCAGGTTCTATGTTTCTAAAAAAAAAGATGGATATTATTGGGTTATCAGTAATGCGATATTTTGTTTATTTGTTTTAAATTTATTAAGGCAGGGTAATTATTTTTATAATGGTTTTATATTTTTTATGTGGGCATACTATTTTTTGAATAAGAACATTATAGAATCTAATGCAACTAAATTGATGCATAAGGTTGAGAATACGCTACTTGTTAAAAAATGATCCCATTAATTCAACGATATGATTTTTTCGGATTTTTGAAATTGGCGCTTGATGTAATAATTACAAAAATATTGTTTCCATCAGCAAGAATAGTAAGGCATCCTTTTTATATAAGAGGCCGCTCGTTTATTAAGATTGGAATAAATTTTACTGCCGGCGTAGGGCTTAGGCTCGATGCTTTTCCTGATAATCAACAAAATTGTATTAAGATAGGTAATAATGTACAAGTCAATGATTATGTGCACATATCTGCTGTTGAATCGTTAAATATAGGGGACAATGTATTGATAGCAAGCAGGGTATTTATTACCGATCATAATCATGGTTTATATGGCGGGCTATTAGAACATAGTGATCCTAATCTGCCTCCAGCAAAAAGAAAATTGAGCTCATCTCCGGTTTATATCGGTGATAATGTTTGGATTGGTGAGGGTGCAGGGGTATTGCCAGGTGTGCGGGTGGGTAAAGGATCCGTTATCGGTTGTGGGGCAGTTGTTATTAGAGATATTCCAGAATATTGCTTAGCGGTAGGTAATCCTGCTCGCGTAGTAAAAAAATACAACTTTCAAACTGAAAAGTGGGAAAAGACCTAAAAAAAATAGTTATTTCAGCTGTAAATTTTACAGAAGGTGGGCCGCTATCAATTTTACAAGAATGCCTGGAGTATCTTTCGCGCGACTTAGTAAATTCATACGAAATCATCGTGTTGGTTAATGATGAACGTTCTTTTGATTATAAGAATATAAAGTTTTACTCTTTTCCCTGTGCAAAGAAGTCCTGGTTGGTGCGTTTGTACTATGAGTATATTTATTTTCTAAGTTTTTCTAAGAAACTCAAGCCTTTGTTGTGGCTTTCTTTGCATGATGTAACACCCAACGTAAAGTCGGATATTCGGGCAGTTTATTGCCATAACCCTGCACCGTTCTATAAGCTATCTTTAAAGGATATCTATTTAGACCCTAAGTTTGCATTGTTTAATCTGTTATATCGATATCTGTATTCGGTTAATATTAAGAAGAATAATTTTATAATAGTGCAACAAGATAGCTTTAGGAATAAATTTAAGCGCATAATTGGAACAGGACGGATTATTGTTTCATCTCCATCTATCAATTTGGAAAAACAGCTCCATTTTATTTCAGGCATAAAGAATGTCTTTTTTTATCCTGCATTTCCAAGGGTATTTAAAAATTTCGAGATTATCGGTAAGGCAGTTGAAATACTGTTAAAACAAGGCGTCAGTGATTTTCAGGTGATGCTAACTATTTCTGGATCTGAAAATTGGTACGCAAAATATATTTATAATTCGTTTAAGCACATAAAAAATATTAAATTTTTGGGAACTCAGAATAGGGATAAAGTTTTCGAGATGTATAATAATTCAAGCTGTGTAGTTTTCAAAGCTGGAGACATGGGGAATCCCGATCACTGAAGCCAAGTTTTTTATGAAGCCGATTCTTTTGGCGGACCTGGAATATGCTCATGAAACAGTGGGGGCATATGATAAGGTTAAGTTTTTTGATCCGGATAATCCTGCGCAATTGGCGAATGAGATGAAAGAAGTGATCGATGGAAAGATTGTATTCGAAAAGACATCAGCAAATATTATACCAGATCCTTTTGCGCATAATTGGAAAGGGCTATTCGATATTTTGTTAGATAATAATTAGGATATTGTAATGTTTTTCGAATGTTAGCAAATCTTCATTATTAACATCGATAAAATTTTTACATTAGTATTTTTAAGAAGTAAATCGCAGCAATAATTTTTATTACTACATATCTTTTACGATTCTTTTGCATTTTAAAATTATTAACAAGCTTATGATTACAAAGGTAAAGCGACTATTACAGCGTTATTTTTTTAACTCAAAAACTACACCTCCCCAGAAGATTTTTATTGAAATAACTGGGGCGTGCAATCTGCGTTGCCCTCTTTGTCCTCGTACTTATTCCAGTAATAAGCGGGGCAATATGCCAAGAGAAGTTTTTGAAAAAGTGATAACTGATATAGCGGCCGACTACCCGAATCTGGGGCTTTTAGGGTTTCATTTGTTTGGTGAGATAACCATGAGAAATGATTATAATACACTTGTTTCTTGGGCTCGCCAAAAGCTCCCCAACACACATTTTGGGATATCCACTACAGTTTCTTTGGAAAATAAAAAGGCGATAAGTAATTTGCTTCTTCCTGGATTTGATTCCATCGGGGTCTGGCCTGATGGTTTTTCTGATGATAGTTATGCCAAGATACGCACTGGCGGCTCCTTTGCGGTAGTAAAGGATAATATTAAATTTCTCTTGGAAGAGAGAGAAAGATTGCATAAGCTTGAGGTGGCGATCCATGTAGGCATTATAAAAAACATTATGAACCAGGATGCTATTGATAAATTTTATGAGAGTTTTCAATTTGTTGAGAACTTTAAGAATGCTAGCCTCGTTACGGTGGATAGTATTGATTGGGCGGGTCAGGTTCCTTCGGAGAATGTTTTATATGCGGCAAAAGACTATATTTTTAAGATACCTAAACCCTGCTCGGTGCCTTTTGAGATTTTGGCAGTTAGTGCTACGGGAGATATGACACTTTGTTGTATGGATATGGATTTGGCGCTTAAAATCGGCAACATAATGTCTGACGGTAGTATAAGCCAAATATGGGCATCGGAACGTGCAGATACTATTCGTCGTCGGATGATGCGTTTATCTCCTCCCGCGTTATGTAAGGAATGTCATAGTTTCTATGTAGATTTTACTCCGCCGGCTATGCGACATAAGAAGCAGCACGTAAGGTTAAAAGGTAGTCATGCGATCAAACAATTTTCATTTAATGAATTAAAAAAGAAGCGACCATAATTGTACTAATAGAATTAGAGTATCCTGAGCTATCCGCTCTTGTTTTGCTAAATGTTTTTTAAAAGAGAATATGATTCTTTATTTCCTATCGGTAAGACAATTGCAATGATAGCTGTGTAATTGACAGGCTGCTTTGCAATTTTTTGACGTATTTAATAAAGAAACTTAATTGCGAAAATAAAAATGGGAAAAAAAATAAAAAAGCTGACTACTGAGTTGGTTTGGATTTGTTTAGGGCAATTGATAGTTGTTGCCGGAGGCATTTTTGGTGTTCGATTACTTACCTATAGGCTTAGTGCTTCGGTATATGGTGATTTGGAAATTGGCATGACAACTGTTATGGTAGCCCAACAGATAATTTTTGCTCCATTAGGCCAGAGTTTTTTAAGGTTTTTTGCTCCCGCACATGGAGAAAATCAGCTCGATCTTTTTATTAAGGCTGTGAAGTCTTTATTAACTAAAGGTACTATTCTGATCGTCATTATTGCCATTATTTCGATTATCGGTCTATTTTTGATTGGTTATACAAAGTGGTTATGGCTTTTCTCCTTAGCTTTTATATATTCATTGTTTTCTGGATATAATATTGTATTAGATT
>JAPLLZ010000046.1 GCA_026387265.1 Candidatus Omnitrophota bacterium | reverse complement strand
GTCTGTAAAGACTTTTGCTTAAGAGTTAAAATTTTATCAAAAACATTTTCCCGCTCTAACTGCACTGATTCCCAGAGATGAAAGAATTTTTGGCGTTCATATCTTTTCTGCAGCATAAACATGCCTAAAAATATTATTGCTAAGAAAATTAACAAATATACTAACCTGGCGCGTATTCTCATATTAAATATCCCTATTTATTTTTCTGTTTTCTTCTTTAACCTCTCCACTTCCTTTTTCAATTCAATAATCCGCTCTTCTCTGCCCATACTTACCTTATAAAAAATCTCTAACTCCTTCGTACGTTTAATATTTTCTTCCTCAATCTTTTTTCTCTCTGTATTATCCTTAATAATCACCTGGATCATTATTTCACCGGATAATTCTATTTTACTCAACAATACAAGAGACGGAAATTCTTCTCCATTGAGCCGTTTATGAATCCACTCCAGAGAAACAACATTTTGATGCATAACCATTTCTATTGCTTCCCGGGCCTTCGCAGATGAAAAGGATTTATCAGACTGGCGCTCAGGAAAAAGGTCATCCGGACTTAAAGATAACAGTTGTTCTTCATCCTTAATTCCAAACATTTTAAACATTGCCGGATTCCCTGAATAAAACTTCCAAACAACAGGCCGCAATATTAATATTGCATCAGGGAAATTTAAAAAGATGTCATGATACCTGTTTTCACTCTCCTGAAGCGCTACCCTAGACTCAGCAAGCCTAAACTTTTCCTTTTCATTTCTCCATTGCATATATAGAAAAAATACTACTACCCCATAAAACATTATGAAAAAATTCAGTGGTAAGAAGATATGTGACAAAGTTGTTTTCTTCCAGTCCCGCACATCAATATCCATCCCAAAAACCGCAATCACTTTACCCGTTGATGAATCAGACACCGGAACTAAAGCATTTATCCAAACCCCCCAACGATCATATGTCGGCCCAAGAGAAACTTGCTTACCGGTAAAAAATAAATCGCGCACATTCTCCGCAACCTCATCATAAATCTGGCCGGGAGGCGAATAACCTGAAGAATCCGGCGGCTCAGAATCCACAAAAAAGAATACTTTGCCATCTGGATGTATACCCATTAAATAAATAAACCGGCATTTAGGATTAACGGAGCGAATGGAAATTAATTGATCTTTAAGGCGGTTATAACTTGGTAAATTTAAGTCTGCTTCCGAAGCGCTAAAATCTAAAACCTGACGACAATCAATAGCTTTTTCTACTAATTTAGCCTGAAGCAATAATTCCATACGCCTATGCTTTTCATCCAAAAACGCAAATATACTCACAAAGATTATCCCGATAACTAAAAAAACAACAGTAATCAGCGCGATAATTAAAGTAAACCTATTCTTTTGGTACGCCATGATAGAATACCCTTTAATTAATTACCCCTCTTTATAAATATTAAAATAACCAGGATAATCTCAAATAATATTAAACACCCATCTAAACTTTATCAACAAAAAACCCAAGTAAGGCAATTCCTGCCTGCTTGGGTTGATTTATACAATCATCTAAAAGGAATACCTCTGGTAATTTGCTTCTCCTCCCACTGCTGCCCCCAAAGGGTATATTTTGCGAGTTTCATGTTCAATATTATACTCCCATATATACCAGAATCAACAATTAATTATAAATGTGTTTTTTAGGCTAACAAATAGTCCGCCAGATATTTACAAGTAAACTCACCAAGAAAATATCCTAACTATTTGCCTTGTTTGGAATACTGCAGGATGGTTGCGAGTACTTTTTGAGCATCTTTTTTGCCAATTCCACCGGTATCGGCAAGTACTGTAATATTGGACCCGGAATTACCTATTTTTGAGATTACAAACTGAATAACTCTACCGTCAGGATAATTGCCTTTTAATCTTATCGTATCTTTATTGATCAGCGCTTTTTCAAATTGCACCTGCTCTGTTTTTAACGCGTTCTTAACCATTACCAAAACCTGAATATATGAAACATTGAAGCGCTGGTTTACTTCAACAGGCGCAGTGGTTACTCCTGAGGTCAAAGCGCATCCGCTAAGATTTAAAATCATAAAAAATAACAATATCTTCTTTGGCACTTTAACACTCACCTTATCCTAAGTTATTGTACCAGAATATCTTTTGTTTCAGGTTGAATGGATAATTTCGATAAACTCTCAGCAATTTCCCTACTTAACGAAGCACAGGCCTTACTTAAAGCTTGCGCTAAACCAAAATAAGTATGCGGATTAATTGCCTGATAAATCTCCGATCTTTTAGTCAACAGCATACCCTTAGTTTTAGTATCTACAATTGTCCACTGTATCGCCAAAAATACTTCTTTATCCAACTGGCTTTCTAGTTGCACGACATTAATAATTACCTGATAATCCAGCGGAATAGAGAAATTACAGGGAAATATTTGGAACTCTGCCTGAGGCAGCATCACCGTAAGATTTTCTAAAATCAAACGCGCCAAACCCGCATCCAAAGATTCACCCCAACGCTCAAACTGCGCAAAATTAAGCATACCTTCCTTATCTCTGGTTACTATTTGCGGCCGGTTCTGGTACTCCGGAATTTCAATCGGACCAATACCAATGATTGTTTTAGAGGAAATATTAAACTTTTTACTTTCCGTGGCATTATCTATTGCACGCAGCATATAAAATTTTGGTACCGGGCTGTTAGAAACAGATAAGCATCCGTTAAAAATAAAAACCATTATAATTATTACCACGTAAAATAAAAAACTATGTTGTCTCATTTTATTCTCCTTTGAGATTTGGCTTACCTTTTAAAAGCGCCTCTGGATGTAGCTCTAAATATTCTACCAATAACCCGAAAGAACGTGCAGATTGGGTTACTTCTCTTAAAGTCTTATCCAAATCAGCAATTCCTTCTGAGTTTACTAAACGATTAATTCCAATTACCGCTTGCGCCAAATTATTAGTAATTTCTTTAATCGGGATCTCATTCATCACTTCAAAAATATCCGGTGAAATAGGCAGCGCAGGTAATTCCGGATAGCTTTTTACAATGTTATACAACTTTTTAGAATTCTGGGGATAGAAGTCAAACCCTAACATCAACTGGCCGGTAACAAAATTCTGTAATTCCAGCTTAGCCCGCAACCCCTGCTGAACAAAACTTTCATAATCCGGGTACCCAAACGGATCCGGAACACCCTTAACCCGCGCCAATTCAACATCAATCACCACTGGAATCAGCACAGTTTTAGTTTTTTCATCATAGGCCAAATCAATGCTACTGACATTGCCAATCTTTACTCCTCTAAAAATTACCGGAGCCCCTACGGAAAGACCTTTAACCGAACCATCAAAAAATACAATATATTTATCAGATTGCTTAAAGAACGCTCCTGAACCAAAAGCTAGAATTGCTGCCACCAGTAAAATTACCGCACCAACTACAAATATGCCAATCTTAGTTTTGCTTACTTTTCTCATTATTATCCTCGCTCTTTATCAACCCCTCTAGTCAAAAATTGAATAACTCTGGAATCTTTAGAATTAGCTAACAATTCTTTAGGAGCTCCAATAGTAATCAGGCTTTTGCTTTCTGTATCCAAAAACGCCGCTTTATCCCCTACAGCAAAAATACTGGCCAGTTCATGGCTGACCACTACAATTGTTGCACCCAAAGTATCCCTTAACTGTAAAATTAAATCATCAAGCATGCGTGAGTTTATCGGATCCAATCCGGCGGAAGGCTCATCAAAAAAAATAATCTCTGGATCCAAAGCAATTGCCCGCGCTAAAGCTGCACGCTTGCGCATACCACCACTGATATGCTCAGGATAAAAATCAGCGTAACCCGAAAGTCCAACTAAAGCCAATTTTAATTCTACTACTTCCCGAATCTGACTACCGGTTAAATTGGAATATAACTGTAACGGGAGCGCAACATTCTCTCCCAAAGTAAAAGAACTCCACAACGCACCCCCCTGATACAGAATCCCAAACCTGCGCATAATTTTCTGCTGGACTGTTTCATCCTGGTCCCAAAAACTTACTCCATTATATAGAACTTCTCCTGCCTGCGGTTCTTTTAGGCCGATTAAAGTTTTAAGTAGAGTACTCTTGCCGCAACCGCTTTGCCCCATTACCATAAAGATTTCGCCTTTATTGACGCTAAAGTTAAGATTACGCAATACTGTATAATCATCATAGCTTAAGTCTAGACCCTTTACCTGGATAACCGCTTTTACAGATTCTACCATTAATTAAACTCCTAAAACCTGACAAACAAATGTAATCACCGCCGTAGCAATTACAATACTGATAATCGCACTAACCACCGCTTTAGTCGTCGCCTCTCCTACTGCTGCAGCACTTCTGCGGCATTGCATTCCGCGAAAACATCCGGCAACCGCAATAATTACACCAAAAACAAAACTATGAATTAACCCTACCCAAAGATTGCTCAAAGTTACCGATGACTGGGTATGCTGCCAATATTCTACCGGATTAAGACCCAGTAAACTTATGCCGATAATAAAACCTCCTAAAATACCCATTAAATTAGCATAAAGGGTAAGAAGCGGCATCATTATCACTAGCGCTAAGACGCGCGGGATAACTAAAAATTCAACCGGAGAAACTCCCAAGGTTTTTAAAGCATCAATTTCCTCGTTGGTTTGCATCAGGCCTAATTCCGCAGCAAAAGATGCTCCAGTGCGGCCGGCCATCAGAATCGCCGCCATCATCGCCCCCATTGCCCGAACCATTCCGATACCTACAACATTAGCAATATAAATTTGCGCTCCAAATAATTTAAGCTGAGTTGCCCCGATAAAAGCCAAAATTATACCGACTAATACGCTGATTAAAGAAACCAAAAACAGCGCATCAGCTCCACAACGCTGCAGAAGAAAAACAAATTCATCCCAACGAAAATACGCTTTTCCGGTAAAAAACCGTCCAAAAGCAACCGCAATCTCACCTAAAAAATTAAGTAGGGACAGCATACCATCCCAAAGTATTAAAACTTTATCCGCTACCCTGGTAAAAAACGATTCATCATCAACCTTATCTACAATAGGCTTTTCATGAACTTTTAAAGCCAAAGATAATAACTTTTGTACGCCTATTGGTAAATCCTGTAAGCTAGCTTGAATATGCTTATGTTCACACTCTCTAATCAAATGGAATAGAAAAGCGATCAAACCACTATCCCATTCACTCATCTGGCGCGTATCAAAAGTAAGCTGTTGGATACCTTTGGCTTGATGAACTTGAACAATAATCTCATCTACTTTAGGAATTCCGGCAGCAATCAACCAAGCTCCGCTTAACTTAATACAAATGGTTCCGGGTATGGAAGAATCTAAAATGATTTTCTGTTCAGGCATAGCTTATACTTTCTGTAGTCTATTGAAATTTTCCTGGGGTAAACACTAATTAATTTATTTAAACTACACCCTTCTTCCTAAAAATTACAGTTCCCAATAAAGAAATGAAGAATATAGAAAATGCAATTAACGCCAGCAGGCGCAAGCGCCAGAGATTTTTCTTTAAAACATATATCCGGCCAGCATCAATATCTACACCCAAAATGGCAATTGATTTTCCACTGGTATCATAAATCGGAGCATACCCGGAAATAGACTTGCCCCATTCATCATTGGTAATTATTTTGTCGGCAGTAGGGCCGCTAAAAGCCTTTAACATCTCCGGAATATCTCGGGCATCATATGTATCTCCGGGAAAAGCCCTCGGGCATTTAGCAGTAATTATCTGCGGAGCAGGATCAGCATCGACAACATACTGCAATATACCCGGCTGATCGGTAGCCGACATAATATAAACATATTTAAGTGCAGGATTCGTTTTCTTGATTATTTCTAATTTACCAAGAATTGCCTGGTAAGCAGGAGAGCTATCCCCGGTTTGCTGCAGAGGCACAGCAAGTAATTCCTGGACATCGATAGTGAGTGCAGCATTCGCAGCAATTAGGATTAGCTGCTCCCGGACTTGATCAAAAGTATCATGCAGGCGGTATTGGCTGAAGATATAATTTCCTAACGCTGCCAAAAATAATAATACGGTGAGAAAAACCCACAGAATACGTTTCATGAACTTTAGAAATTCTCCTTTTAGGAAAAATTTATAATCATGGACATATTCGCAAAAATGATGCGGGTGGTTTTCAACTATCTAATTATATCGGGACAACACAGGAATGGCAAGATATATATACTCAAAAAAGAATAACCTGTATTTTATACAAATCAATAATTTAAACCGGTCACTAGATTAACTACGCCTTATAACAATATCAATAGCCTGGATATCAGGATGATGGTAGCGTTTTTTACCTAAAGTTAACGATCTATACTGAATTGCTTCCACTGGGCACCACTGCAAACACCCCATACAATGCTGGCAGTGAGTTAGCCAAACCGGCTTCCCATCCTGCATTTGTATATTCATCACTGGACAAACCTTAACACAGAGCCCGCATTTAGTGCATTTCTCGG
>JAPLLZ010000059.1:3068-8793 GCA_026387265.1 Candidatus Omnitrophota bacterium | reverse complement strand
TTTAGCGTGTCGGGCATGGAGTTGAAGAAGGCACTATTTATATAAGTATTTGTATTGTCCGGGTATAGGGCCAGATAAAATATACCCGTTTCTACGAGATCCTGAAAAAAATGTGTTCCGAATGAAAGCTCCGGCATAAGATTTCCGGCTGAAAAAGCAATCTCCGCTAAGCAGGCAACATTATTTATCTCAGCAAATTTAACCGGAACGCCTAAAGACGGCGTAGTCGTCCCCCATCTCCCCGGCCCCATTAGTAAAGTAGGCAGCTCTTCTTTATCTTTTATGGTTATATTTAACTTTCCTACAATACGAGCAATTTCATATTTATCTGATAAAATAAGCTTGTTGTATTTTTCCGGGTCAACATAAATGATCCATTGGATCTTCTGAGAAATATTGCCGCCTAAGAAATATCCTTGCGACTGAAATAAAGCTGCTTCATCCTTTACCTGATCGGGCATATTAACTTTTTGCCCCAGCCCCCGGGTTTGCAAAGGCCGGCACTGCAGAAGATTTATTTTAAATTTATCATCTTTAGTAAAGTTTACAGTAAATTCTATTTCCACTGGATAACGATAGATTGTTTCCAGCGATTTTAATATTTTCTTAAAAAAGTCTACTAATTTATTATCCGTAAAAAGTTCATCTAATGTCAATATCCAGTAGTCCTTATCACTTAAGCCTTTTTCACTCATCATCTGCATCGACTCAGAATCTTTAACCGCTACCCGGTTAACATTCGAATATAACTTTGCATTGATAATTCTATCAAAAGGAATAGTATCTAGAATATTCTCTTTGGTATTAATCAAATCCACTTCATGCTGTGAATACTTTCTTAAATCATCTTTTTCCGCATACGGCCTTCTGGAGGGATCGCTCAAAGCCAACATCCTGGGGTAATCTCCTTCTACGCGATTAACCGCCCTAGTCCCCAACCCAAAAACTACCCGCAACATCCCAGCTTTGGGATCAATCTCTTTATTCCACACATAGGTATTATAAGAAACACCTACCCCGGCCAAATCGGGGAAAAAGTACTGTTTATGGTGCGCCCCTGAAACACGCTGTACCAAAAGCGCCATCTGCTCATCCAGTTTATCTAGGCCTCTTTGTTTTCTGTAAACTAAGGCATCATTACTCATTGTGCTAGCGTAAATCTTTTTTACGGCTTCAGCAAATTGGATATATCTTTGTTCCGGGCTGCCCTGGTTGGCTAAAAATATACTCTCGTATTTACCGGCAAAAGCATTACCAAAATCATCCTCCAACAGTGAGCTTGAACGGACAATAATCGGAGAGGATCCGAAATATTCAATAATCTGCTGAAAATACTCCATAACTTCTTCAGGAAATATCCCATAGAGCATCTTTTCTTTTAAAACTTGAGCAATATTAAAATACCCTTCTTCTGTTTTATGCTGGACATGCAACTTCCACCACCGGTTATGTACGATATACGAATAGAATATATCGGAACCGATATAGAATGAATCGTGAGGCTCTGAAAGTTCCTGCCAATTCGGTAAATTCTTGGACAGGATTTTTCTAGCTAGAAGCATACCCACAGCCTTACCGCCGATAAAACCCGTCCCGATCAATCTTGATTTAATCTCAACCAGTTCCTCAAGTGAAAAATTCTGGATTGCTAAAGAAAGAATTTTCTTGTTTTTAGAAATCATAATACTGCAGAGCTTCTTAATTACATCTTTAATTTTATCGCCAGGCGCGCCTTTTTTATCCAGCTCCTCTGCTTCAATAAATAAGCGGTCCCAGTAGTCAAGATTCCTTTTGGCGCTCTCTGCCCCTTTTTCCCGGATATAATTAAGTAGCTTAGCGGAATTAGCACTATCCGTAATGGGAATACAGCGATCAAGCTTTCGTTGATGCGGAAGAAACATAGTCGGGGAATAACGATTCCATACTTTTAAAGGATGTATATAGGAACTCTGACCGCAATGATACACATCTAAGAGTAACTGGGTAGTTTCCCTGATCCGCGCTATGGATTTGAAAGAATGATGATTACGCAATATCGAAAAATAAGTTACGGTTTTAAGCTCAAAAAGATACGGACAAGTAACCATAAAAAAATCTCCGATCATCAAATCCGTCGCCCAAGCCAAAAGCAGCTCGGATAGACAATCGAATACATAATACGCGCCAACACCCTCTTGCGTAATAATATTACTTACTTTTGCGGTAAAAGTTTCAAAACCCGCATGAGCATTTAACTCATATCGTTTTATAGATGAGGATGGCTTAAGCAATTCTTTATGCTGAGCAAACCGGATATAGATTACTTTTTTATTTTCTTTAAGCGCCTGCTGCACAAAAGGCTTGACCAGATCGATATAATCGTTTATATCATCAATCTGCCAAACCACGTTATCCCCGCTTCTTAAACCCGTGATCATCTCATCTAAACCTTTTATCCCTGTGCTAATCATCGTTTCACCCCTCTAAATAATTGGCAAATTACTTGCGCCCATTAAATACTGATCAATAAAATAACCGGCGCGGCGGCCTTCTGAAATAGCCCAAACTACCAGTGACTGTCCGCGGCGCATATCACCGGCAGAAAATACTTTCTTAACCGAAGTCATATAGTCTGAGCTGGTTTTTACATTGCCGCGCTCATCAAGCTCAACGTTTAGCTCCTGGAGTAATCCTGAATGCTCAGGATGTAAAAAACCAATCGCAATAATTACTAAATCCGCATCAATTTCAAATTCACTACCCGGAACTTCCTTCATCACCGGACAGGCTTGGCCTTGGGTTTTAGGAAATTCCACTCTTACGCAAGAAATCCCTTTAACCTGCCCTTTCTTCTGTATAAAACGCTTGGTCAATACTGCCCATAAACGCTCTCCACCCTCTTGGTGGCTGGATGTAATCTTTAACAATACCGGATATTTTGGCCAGGGATATGTTTCTGTCCGGCAATTAGCAGGTTCAGGCAAAACTTCAATCTGTGTTACGCAAGATGCCCCTTGGCGATGCGCTGTGCCAACACAATCAGCACCCGTGTCTCCACCCCCAATCACGACAACCTTCTTACCTTTAGCATCAATAAACTTATCGGCAGATAATGTTTCTTTGGCGATACGCTGATTTGACTGTATTAAATAGTCCATAGCAAAATAAATACCCTTTGCTTCTCTTGCTTCTATTTTAATGTCTCTGGGAATACGTGAACCACCGGCTAGACAAATAGCATCAAATTCTTTTAAAAGTTTCTTCACCGGATAATCAACCCCGACATTAATCCTGGTCTTAAAATTAATTCCTTCCTGCTTAAATATATTGACACGCCGGTCAATAAGGTTTTTCCCAAGTTTAAAATCAGGGATACCATAGCGTAAAATTCCTCCGGGTAAATTATCCCGTTCAAATACAGTTACGTTATGCCCGGCCCGATTAAGCTGACTGGCGCAAGACAAGCCCGCAGGCCCTGATCCAACAATGGCCACCTGCTTTTGTGTTCTCTTACTAATAATTCTAGGCTTAATTAATCCGTTATTAAAACCAAATTCCGCGATCGCCAGCTCATTTTCACGTATTGTAACTGCATCATCATTCAAGCCTAAAACACAGCCATATTCGCATAATGCCGGACACAATCTGCCGGTAATTTCCGGAAGATTATTTGTGCTTTCTAATAATTCCACTGCATCTTGCCAGTTACCGCCAAACATATAATCATTCCACTCCGGAATATAATTTCCTATTGGACAGGCAAAGTGGCAGAATGGAGTCGAGCAATCCATGCATCGACTAGCCTGCTCTTGTGACTGTTCAGGCGGCACAGTTGCAGATACTTCTTTAAAATCATGTACGCGCTCGCAAACTGCCCGATACTGGCTATTTTGTCTGGCTAATTTTAAAAAACCTTTAACATCACCCATCGATTTTAATCCCTTCTAAAATACGCTTATATTCCAAGGGTATAACCCTGACAAATCTTTTAAATTCTTCATGCATATTATCAATAATTTTCTTCGCCTTTAAACTCTTAGTATATTTTAGATGATTACGTAACAAATGATAGATTGTATCGCGGTCCTCTTCTTGAGCCATCTCCAATTCCACCATATTTTGATTACATTTATCGCTAAAACTCTGATCTTCATCATAAATATAAGCTATGCCGCCAGACATACCCGCAGCGAAATTTATTCCTGTCTTACCTAATACCAAAACCCTTCCTCCGGTCATATACTCACAACCATGATCACCAACGCCCTCAACTACTGCATATAATCCGGAATTTCTTACGCAGAACCGCTCACCGGCTACCCCACAAATATAGGCTTCACCGGAAATAGCCCCATAAAAAGTTGTATTACCCATAATAATATTTTTATCCGGATCATAAATAGAGCGTTTATCCGGATAGATTATAATCTTACCGCCGGAGATGCCTTTACCTACGTAATCATTAGCCATGCCCTCTAATTCAAAAGTTATTCCTTCGGCTAAGAATGCTCCGAAGCTTTGCCCAGCAGTACCCTTAAATCTTACGGTGATTGTATCCTCCAAAAATACACCATCCCCGCATTTTCTGCAAACCTCACCACTAAGCATTGCCCCGGTTGTCCGATTAGTATTATTTATTCCACAAGAAATTACTACCGGCTTATTCTCTAGAATTGATTTTTGGCTTAACTTTATTAGCTCTCTATCTAAAACACTATCTAATTGTGTATTTTTTTTCGGAGCATCTAAATTCAACGCGTCACCAGAAGACTTTGGATCATAAAGAATATTGGAATAATCAATACCTTGGGCTTTAAGAGGAAGGATATCTTTATTAAATTCTAAAAGATCTACCCTGCCCACCATCTCATCAATACTCTTTAACCCAAGACTAGCCATAATCACACGTAGTTCTTGAGTAACAAAATTAAAATAATTTACAATATACTCCGGCTTTCCCCTGAATCTCTTCTGTAAAATATCATCCTGTGTGGCTACTCCCACTGAACAATTATTCAAATGGCAGTGCCTTAACATGACACAACCGATTACCACCAGCACTGCGCTGCAAAAACCAAATTCCTGCGCCCCTAATAAAGCAGCAATTACCACATCGCGTCCGGTGCGCATTTGCCCATCAGCTTGCAGGCGGACTCTGGAACGTAGATTATTCAGCACCAATGCCTGATGTGTTTCAGAAAGACCTAATTCCCAAGGTAGCCCAGCGTGTTTTATAGAACTTCTGGGTGAAGCACCGGTTCCCCCGTCTCCACCAGAAATAAGAATCATATCCGCATGCCCTTTGGCAACACCAGCAGCAATCGTACCTACGCCCACTTCAGAAACCAACTTAACACTAATACGCGCGTAAGGATTAACATTCTTTAGATCAAAAATAAGCTGCGCCAAATCTTCGATTGAATATATGTCATGATGCGGAGGTGGCGAAATTAAAGTTACCCCGGGAGTGGTATATCTGGTGCGCGCAATTATCTCATTAACCTTATGCCCTGGTAATTGCCCTCCCTCTCCCGGCTTTGCTCCTTGAGCAATTTTTATCTGGATTTCATCAGCATTAACTAAATAGTTCACCGTTACTCCAAATCTTCCAGAAGCAACTTGTTTTATGGCACTTCTGCGGGAATCTCCGTTTGGCAATGCCACAAATCGATTGGGGTCCTCTCCTCCTTCGCCGGTATTGGATTTACCGCCAATGCGATTCATCGCAATCGCAATAGTTTCATGA
>JAPLLZ010000059.1:0-3042 GCA_026387265.1 Candidatus Omnitrophota bacterium | reverse complement strand
TATGGAACCAAAGCTCATTGCCCCGGTAACAAAACGACGCATAATATCTGCAGCCGGCTCAACCTCCTCTATAGAAATAGGTTTACTTTCTCTGAATTTAAGCAAACTTCTCAAAGTAGTCGGATTTTCTGATTGATCATTAATCAAACACGCGAATTTTTTATACAACTCAAGATTATTATCTCGCGCAGCGTCTTGTAACACAGCGATTGTTTCCGGATTCCAAAGATGAAATTCTCCATCTTTTTTCCATTGATAAACTCCGCCGCTAGGCAAAATCTCCTTGTTAATACCATTCTCTATATAGGCCTGGCGATGCCTAGCAATCGTTTCCTCCATTATTCCCTCAAGATTCACTCCGCTTATTCTTGATACGGTCCCGGTAAAATACCGCTCTATGAAATCAGTATCCAGACCTAAGGCTTCAAATATCTGGGCTCCGCGATAACTTCTTAAAGTAGAAATTCCCATCTTCGATAGTATTTTTAATACGCCATCGGTTAATGCCTTACGGTAGTTCTTTAAGGCTACTTTTGGCTCAAGAGCAATCTGCCCGTCTTCAATAAGATATCCTATTGCTTCATAAGCCAGGTAGGGATTTATACAATCAGCCCCATAACCAAAAAGTAAAACAAAATGGTGTACCTCTCTGGGCTCTGCACTTTCCACAATAAGTGCTACCTGAGAACGGATAGTTTTTCTTACCAGATAATGATGAGTAGCGCTGATTGCCAGAAGCGCAGGAATCGCAATGTTATTTTCATCAGCTCCGCGATCGCTTAGTATAATAAAAGAATACCCTTGCTCAATAGCATATTCTGCCTCAGAACAGATCCTTTCCAAGGCTAGCTTAAAACCTTCCTTACCGCTTTTAGCATCGAAAAAAGTATAGATGATTTTAGTCCTAAAAGCATTTATACTAATATCGCGAATTTTGGAAAGCTCCTCATCAGTTAATATGGGATTTTTTATTTCGAGTTTATGGCTATGCGCAGGAGTCTCCTTTAAAATATTCTTCTCCGGGCCGATAAAACTTTCCAGACTCATCACCACTTTTTCCCTAATCGAATCTATCGGCGGATTAGTAACTTGGGCGAACAATTGTTTAAAATAACTATACAGCACCTGGGGTTTTTTAGACAAAAAAGCATGCGGAGCATCATTACCCATTGACCCCACCGGTTCCTTACCCTCTTGCGCCATGGGCTTAAGAATCATTTTTAAATCTTCTCGTGAATAACCAAACGCCTTAAGCTGCAAAATCAAATCCGGCGTCCTCTTACTACTAAAACCGTTACTTATGATCTTATCAAAATCAACTAAATTCCTATCTAACCACTCGCCATAAGGCTGGCACATAGACACATTCTTCTTAATTTCAGAATCTTCTACTATACATCCCAACGTTGTATCAATAAAAAGCATTTTTCCCGGCTTAAGCCTTCCGGAAAATTTAATTTTCGCCGGATCGATATCTAAAACTCCGACTTCCGATGCCATCACACAAAAATCATCTTTAGTGACAATATAGCGAGCCGGGCGCAATCCATTTCTATCCAGCGCCGCGGCAATATTACTGCCATCTGTAAATGCGACAGCTGCCGGGCCATCCCAAGGCTCCATAAAACAAGCATGGTACTTATAAAAATCTCTGAGTTGTTTATCAATTAATTTATCATGCTCCCAGGCTGCCGGAATCAACATCATCATCGCCTGCTGGATAGACCTCCCCGACAAAACCAATAGCTCAAAGAAATTATCCAGCGCCGCGGAATCACTGCCGCCCTCAACAATAACCGGTTTTAATTTCTCAATCTGCGTACCGAACAACTCGCTGGACAATAACCGCTCTCTTGCCCTTACTCCATTAATATTGCCGCGCAAAGTATTAATTTCGCCGTTATGGGCCAGGAATCTAAATGGCTGCGCTAAATCCCAGGTAGGAAAAGTATTTGTAGAATAACGTGAGTGTACTAAACATAAAGAACTTTTTATGCTTTCATCTTTTAAATCAAGAAAGAAATTGGGCAACTGCTCCGGCATCAACAAGCCTTTATACGAAAATGTCCGGCAGGAAATATTAGTAATGTAAAAATACTTTTTCTGTTTCAAGGTTGCAGCGCGGATAAGATTCTCCACCTGCTTTCTGATAACATAAAGTATCCGCTCAAAAACCAACTCATCCTTAATTTCATTATTTCTACCTATAAAAATCTGCTCAAAAACCGGCTGCGATCTTTTAGCACCCTTCCCTATGTCAGAATCATCCACGGGAATACTGCGCCAACCTAAAAACACCTGCTCCTGCTCCAAAACGACCTTCTGAAATATCTCCTTACATAACTTCCTCTCTTCAGGAGCTTGCGGTAAAAACACCAGCCCAGTGCCATAGAACCCTAGATCCGGCAATTTGATCCCGATATCCTTAGTAACCTTCTTTAAAAAAATATCCGGCATCTGAATAAGTATTCCTGCACCATCACCTGTCTTAGGATCCGCTCCGGTGGCTCCGCGATGCGACAGCCGTCTTAAAACTTCCAAGCCTTGCTTTATAATTTCATTGCTTCTTGCGCCTTTTATGTTGCAGACAAATCCTACCCCGCAAGCATCATGCTCAAATTGAGGATCATATAAACCTTGTTTTTGCGGTAAATGTGTATGTCTCATATTTTAATCTTCCATTTGCTTACATTAATACCTAAATTTTTAATCTTGGCACGCATAGTGTTGCGATTAATTCCTAGAATACGCGCGGCCTTAAGCTGATTTCCCTCACAACGCTCTAAAGTCTGTTCAAGTAAAGGTTTCTCTATTGCCTCAAGTACCGATTTATACAATATGCCTTTTTTCTCGTTAAATAAAGAGTCTTCTAGCTCTATCGCCCTATCTTTAATAAAAGCCAGATCCCTGATACAATCTTTTTGCACTACACGGATTACATCATCCTGGCCGGCATTTAAGGATAAAGCATATCCCTCCTGCTCTAACATTTTAGTCAAAGCCTCTTTCGCCTTTAATTCATCTTCAGTGATCAGTATAGTA
>JAPLLZ010000043.1:25639-36381 GCA_026387265.1 Candidatus Omnitrophota bacterium | reverse complement strand
AAATTCATCAGAAAGCTTTCTCTTGCTGCTACAGCTTGTAACGCAGCGATATATACAATCACCAAAATTTCTTCAAAATCTGCTTAAGTTAATCCGTTATTGATTATAAAACCAAATTTTTCAAAAATTTTACAGCTTACAATGTCGCCTTCTGACAAAAAAACTTCCACCTTATTAAGATTGGCTTTGCTACACAAAGACAACGCTCTTTCTACTAACTGATTCCCAAAACCTGCGCCACGAAAAGGAATCCTAACTACCAGATTAAATAAAATACAACGCATATTATTAGATTGATCTACATCGAAAAATAAACTAATGTTACCGACAGAAAAATTATTAATCCTGGCACTAATATTACATAAACCTTGTTTGCCGCTAAAGGTTTCGGAGAATTTTTTGAATTCTTGAAAAAAACAAAAATTATTAATTTCCTTTATTTTATCATCTAATTGCCAACCGCCAAAAAAAGAAACCCTGTTTTCAAAAAGAACATTTAAACTATGCCGGTACAGCTTAGCGCTCTGAAATTTAAAGAATATTTCCGTAATAATTTTTTTAATATTTTGCTGAAATACCCAAAAAATTAATTTAATCCTGCCTGTTAATAAGTGGCTTAAATTTAGCTTTAATTCATCCGGTTTAAAACAAGTTTGCCCCCGCTTAACCTCAATTACCTTGCCTAAAATATTGCCTGCCGGTATTGTCTCTTCTTCATTGAGCTGAAGATAATCCTTATCTTTTGTTTTTTCTCCACTAGTAACTATACGCAATATACCATTATCCATATATATTTTTACCAAACGGTGGCAATATGCACGCCCCATAGACCTGTAAACAACTATATCGCCTATTTTTGCCTCATTAGGCTTAATTAATTCGATTTTCAAAGAATCACCCGCCCAAATAACCGGAAACATACACCAGCTTATTACTTTAAATCTTACTTTTGCATTATTAATAAGTATCGATTGAATCTGTGCAGGAAGATCAATTATGGAAGGAAAACCCGAAAATACTAAATTATAATCCTGAACTGATAAGGATTCTTGCCCGGCTGTTTTATGTTTTTTGTTAATAATCACTTTTTTCAGCAAATTAACCTCTGATTTAAATAATCAAAAAAATAACCTATTTACTTTTAGTTTCTTTATTCTTAAGAATGGTTTTAAAAAAAATGTAGAATAATCGCAATCTGTATAAAAATCCTGTTTTTCTATCATAAGGAGCCAAATTGTAAAATTTCGCAAACTGTTCTTGCGGTATGTTTAAAAGGTAACTTATTGGCTCCCACCAATCATCATATAAAAGAAAATGTGCTTTTAAATAAACATTTTTACATTTACTATTCTGATCCGAAAGAAAGGTATTAGTAAGTATAAAGATTTTAATTTTATTTTTTTTCCAGGAAGAAACGTTCAATTCTTCCAATATGGGCAAGGGAATATTCGTATTGAAAATAAGTTTGATCTGGTTAAGTGCAAAAAAAACAGTTGAACAAAGATTATTCTCTTTACTCTTTCTTAAAATATAGTTCCAATCAAAATTTAAAGTATATTTATTTAAAAGCAGTACCATATCACATGTATATTTTAATGCTAAAGTTTTACCGAAATGGCGTTGATGTATGGCCAACACCAAAAATGTATCTTCAGTCGAAAGTAATTCCACCGGTTCATTTTGTATAGAAAACTCCCTAAGCCGATTAAACATTTCTGGCATAAGATTACTTTTTCCCCTAGGATAATCAATATCCCAATGCACCTCGATTACAAAAGCACTCTTTCCTAATTCCTGTTTTGAAAAAATAAGGTGGTACTGCTTTTCTTTCCAATAGGCTTCTTTTAATCCTTCCAGATCTTTTTTAAAACCTTGTTGCTCTAACGTAAAAACAACAGGAGCTAAATCTTCTTTTTTAATCAAAACATCAATATCCACCATTGGCCGAATAGGAAATTTATAGTATAAATCTTCCAAAATACCTATTCCTTTAATTGGTATAAAAGCGATCTTTTTTTCTTTAAAAACTTGGAACAAGTCCAAAAATTTCTGCTGCAGGTAAACAGCTTGGTGTAAATAAAAATAATAAGTAGGCTCCAGCGCTTTTATTAAACCCTCCGGTAAAAACAAAAAATAATCTTTCAAAATCAAATATGCAAAAGGATTTAGTTCATGATAAACCAACATTTCTTTAAATAAATCCCAATTAAAACTTCCCTTCTTAAGAAGAGGCTGAATTCCTTCTTTCTGCCCATAGCAAATCGCCCGACCTATATTTAAAATTAATTCTGCCTCAAGGGTAAACCTAACGTCTTGATCATTAACAAATTTACTAGATGTTTTTTTCATAGCTAGAAACCCTAAACTTGTCTTAACCTATTAAAATGAATTAAAGAAAGTAAATACTGCCGCCAATCTGCTTTACTTTTACCCTTTTTTCTCTCTGCCTGATAATAAGGCACTTCCAGAACATTTCTGTAGCTTCCTTTTGCCAAAACCTCGAACAAAATCTTATACCCAATAGGCACCAATTGCTTAACCTCAATTACTCGCCTGTGCAACAGAAAATAACCTGATAGCGGATCTTTAACTAATTTAAATATTCTGGGAACAAAAATTTTACCTAAAAAAATAGCCAATCTTGACCTAAATATTTGCCAAGGGTTTCTATTTAAGAAACCTCCACCTGTTACATACCTACTGGCCACCACAATATCAACTTCTGGATTACTGATAATTTTATTAAACATTACCTCAAGAACTTCCGGAGGATGCTGCAGGTCTGCATCCATAACGCCAAGTATATCGCCTTGAGAGTTTTTCCAGCCGCTCAGCACTGCCTGCGCCAAACCTCTGGCACGTATGCGGCGGATAACTTTTATCCTGGCCTCTTGCTTAGCCAACTCTTCAGCAACCTTCCAGGTTAAATCCGGGCTATCATCATCAATAATAATAATTTCGAAATTAGACGGTAACCCGCTTAAAACTTTGATTAATTTACAACATAATTCGGTGATATTGTCTGCTTCATTGTAGGTAGGTATTACCAGCGAGAGATTAATTGCCATTTAGTATAGAAAGGGACCACTTCATCCTCAATAAACACAAAAACACTCTATCCTATTCTAGTTACTTATCATCCTTAACTTCCTGCCCTTGCACATCAATTATCTTACCCGGCGGCCTGTGGTTTCGTTGCCGGCTAAAATTACCTCCAAAACTTTCTCCGCTAAATAATTTGCTCATCCTAGAAATCATCAACTTAACCTTAAACATAAAGATTAAAACTAATATTGCCTCTATACCGAGCCATAAACCAATGGAATTAAAAATTAGTTTACCAAATAAAAGATTGGTGATAATCAAAATTGGCAATAAGCAACCTGAGTTGCTCATCTGAACATACCCGGATGGAACCATTAAAACTTCTCCCAATGCAACATTTCTTTTAATTCTTTTTTAGGCACCGCCTTAAAAACATTTTTTTCTTGCGGATACCCCAAGGCAACCATGCTAATCAATTTCATCCCCGATGGAGCATTCAATAAAATATTCACCTGTGGGCAATAAGGTTTTTTATCCCCGGCAACCCAACACGAACCAATACCTAAAGCCGTTGCCGCTAAAAGAATATTACAAGTAGCAGCACTGCCGTCCTCCAGGAAATATTTAGTATCTATAGAAAAAACCGCAATGCATGCAGCTGCTTGAGCGATAAATTTACCATTATCCGCCAACTCCGCCAGCTTGTTTAACATCGACCGATCCGTTACTACCACAAATTCCCAAGGCTGCAAATTCCTGGCGGTAACGGCAAATCTGGCAGCATCCACAATTGACTCTAATTTCTTCTTCGGTATAGCTTTAGTTTGAAATGCCCTGATACTACGCCTGATTTTTAAGAATTTTAAGAAATCATCCATTGTTCACCTCAAGAATTAAGATTTTAAGCAATCTATTTTAATTTCTTACGCAGGTCTTCGGGGATGGCTTGCGGCTTAAGTGTTTTATCAACACAAACCAGGATGGTTTTGGCTTTTATAATCAACCGCTTATGTTGATTATAAATTTCATGCAGAAATTCAATACGAACCCCCGTAGTCTCTCCAATTTTAGTCTGGATATCCAGGTCATCGGCATAAACCGCCGGGAATTTATAATCGATTTCCTGGCGGGAAACTACAAACAAGATGCCGGAATCCGCCAACTGCTTAATTGAAGAATCCTTTTGCGCGAAATATTCAGTACGCGCTTCCTCTAAGAAATTAAGATAGTTAGCGTAATAAACCACTCCGCCGCAATCCGTATGATGATAATAAATATGTTGTTTCATAGTTCGACTCGTTTCACTCACTCACTATGACCCTGAGCAAACAAAGTGCGTCGAAGGGTCATATATTTTTAAATATAACTTTAAAACTAATGATTGTCAATATATTCTCCGATAAAACTATCTTCCCGGATACTTCTCAGCCTGGACCAAACCATTACATTTTTTAAACCTGGCCTAAACGGTAGCCTTACCTTAAGATAGTTATCGGTAAGCCCCTCTAAAAATGAAGGTTGGCTTTCAACTTCCCTCTCGATGAGAACCAAAACATTATCCCCTAAGTATCCTTGCATAGTTTTTTTACGGCATTCTTGCGCCATATCTGCCAACCCAGTACAACGCTGGCGAATAATTCCTGGATCTAGCAGACCAAGAAACTGCGCAGCTTTAGTTTGCGGCCTGCTGGAATATGGAAAAATATGCGCCTTTAAAGGCATAATCTTTTTTACTAAAGCTACAGTATTCTGAAAATTAACCTCTGTTTCGCCAGGAAAACCAACAAGGCAATCAGTAGTAATAGAAATCCCCTTAACACTTCTCTTTAATAGACTAATAAGATCCTCATATTTTTTTCTGCTGTATTTGCGATTCATCAGTTTTAATATATGATTATCGCCGCTTTGAATGGGAATATGCAAATGCCGGCAAAGTTTTTTGCTGCGCTGCAAACACTTAATCAATTCAGGGGTAACATCACCTGCCTCAATAGAGCTTAGCCTTATACGCGATAAACCATTTATCTTTTCTAACGAATTGATTACATCGACCAGGGATTTTCCCTTCGCTAATCCTCTGCCATATGCCCCCAGGCAGATACCAGTCAAAACTATTTCTCTGTACCCACAGGCAACCAACTGCTCTGCTTCCCGGATTATTTGTTTTAATTCTTTGCTGCGCTCTTTACCGCGGACTAAAGCTACTTTACAATAGGTGCAAAAATTACTACATCCATCTTGAATTTTCAAAAAAGCGCGCGTATGCTGGCTAAAACTGCTTATTTTTTCAGGAAAAAATGACTTTTTTATGATCAAACTGATGCCTTTTATTTTTTTTAGCTGGCTCCAATCCTTTTCCACTAAACATCCAGTCACAATAACCTTGCTCCGGCCAGACGCCTGGATACAGCGACGGATAATATTACGGGATTTCTGGTCGGCACCAGCAGTCACTGTGCAGGTATTAACCAGGAAATAATCAGGTTGACCACCTGCTTGAGCTTCCTGAAAACCCTTGCTTAAAAAACGCTCACGGATACTCTGTGTATCATACTGATTAGCTTTACAACCAAGTGTAAAAAACTTAATGGCGGGATTAATCTTCCGCATTTAATTTAATAAAACTTACAACAGCAATTGCAGCAGTATCGACCCGTAAAACCTGGCTACCCAGAGTAACCGGTATAAATCCGGCTCTTTTTGCCAGAGAGATTTCTTGCGGGGTAAAATCTCCTTCCGGCCCAATAAGTATTAATATTTTTTTAAATCCGGATGAAATAGTTTGATTAAAAATACTTTTTAGTGTTTTTCTTTCGGTTTCCAATGTCGGAATCAGCTTTAAGTCAAAATCTTTTGTTTCTGTAATCAACTCTTTAAAATCAGTTACCGGCCTTACTACTACAAATTTACTACGCTGGCTCTGCTTAACTGCGCTCAGAGCAATTTTTTCCCAACGTTGATGGCGTTGAAGTTTTTTCTGCTTGTCTAATTTAACCACTACGCGCTCCGTCTGAAGCGGAATTATACAGGCAACTCCCAATTGCGTAAGCTTATCAATAATATCATCCATTTTTACTTTCTTGGGAATTGCGCAGGCAACGGTTATTTCAATATTTAAATTATTAATCGGCCTTTTCTCTTTTATTGTTAATTTTGCGCAATTAGGATCAACTTCTACAACTTGCGCCAGATATTCATTTCCTAAGCGGTCAAAGACCGCAACTAATTCACCAGCCTTAATCCTTAACACATCTTTAAAGTGATGCAATTGCTCAGGATCATCCAAAATAACCTGTTTATCGATGGGATTAATCTTTTCAACGAAGAACCGATTCATTCTTTACCCTCTTTTTCAGAAAAAACATCAGCTGTAAAAATATAAAGCTCAGTCCCCCTGTCTTTCCAAGCATTAGCCGCTATTCCGGCTTTATGAGCACAAAGGTTGCTTAAGAATTCATCCTTACTCCAACCGGTTTCTGTAGCCACTTGCGGAAGAAAAACCCCACTGCGCCCATTTCTACGCACCAAAACACCGTGCTTACCTAATTCAACATTTTCAGCAGAATTTACTTTTTCCATTGGTGATAAAACAGAAATTTCAATCTGAATATCCTTAAGCTCTGATAAACTAACTGGGGAAAAACGAGGATCGCCAACTGCAGCTTCTATAGCCATATCCTGCACAGTCAAATACAAAGACTGGCTGGCTACTAAACTTCCGATACAACCGCGTAGTCCATTTTGCTGATTAAGCGTAACAAAAGCACCCATCTTTTGTGTTAACAACAAGTCAGACTCATTAATTTGTATTTTCTTCCCAGTCTTTAAATATACCAAGATTGATTCCCGCGCAATTTTAAGCAGCTTCCGTTTTTGCTCTGGCGTTAACATACCTTCTCCTCCCTGTCCGGCGACAGCACAACTGGCATAGCCAACTGTCCAAACCCCTTTTTCCATTTTGCCTGTTACTAACGCAGAATTTGTATGATTCAATAATTCCAGTCTTTGAATCCCTAGTTCATTAGCCAAACTTAAAGCTACCACGGCAGCTAATCCTCCGCAAGCTTGAGCAGTTTCATCACGCAAAGCATAATACAACTGCCGATAGTCCATTTTTTTCATTAACCCAAGAGTGAAACTATCTACAGTATCTGCTTCCTGGAAATCATAACCATGGTACAAATCCGTTGAAACTACAACCAAAACATCTTTACGTTGTCCAATTGCCTTAGCAAGTAAATGCGCTATTTTTTCACAAGTTTCCAAAGAACAGTCTCCGATAATCATCGGAACTATACTAAAACCTGTTAGAACTTTTTGTAAAAAAGGCAGTTGCACCTCTATTGAATGTTCACCGCTAAACACAGAGGCATCTTCAAATACTTCAGAATCTTTATTCGCAATATCCGCAAGAAACTCTTTATCTACATTTACTTGACCCAAGATAGTAATAAAACTGCCAGTTCCATAAAGAGCAGCTCCGTCAAATAACTTATGATGACTAGTCCCGATAATTATTACGGTTTTATAATTTTTATTTTTAATAAGTTTATAACCAAATGCCGCGGTTTGACCGGAAAAACCATATCCGGCATGCGGACTAATTATTATAACCGGATGTTCAATTTCCGTCGAAGAACTAGCTCTATCCAAAAAATCATCAATCATTTTTGATAATTTTTCTTTTGCAGATGGATAAAAATCTCCGCTATGCTCCGGCCACTTAACCGAAGAAGCCAAACAGTTAGAACAGAAGAAAAATATAACGACTTGAATAAATAGGATTATTCTGAAAAACATAAAAGAAATGAATTTACGACAATCACTTTAGCTTTTGAACACCTTAATCATTGATCTTGCGAAAACCTGCGCAACGTCAGGATTAGCTTACCACAAAGATATTTTGGTGGAGCTGAGGAGGATCGAACTCCTGACCCCCTCGTTGCGAACGAGGTGCTCTCCCAACTGAGCTACAGCCCCAAACCTAATCCAATAACTTATTAACTATCAATAATCTTATCGAGAAACTGTCTACCTTGACCAGTCTTTAGAAATCTTTCTCTTTTTCTAGCCTTTGCTTCTTCAGTAAAAGATTCAGAATAAACTAACACATAAGGCCTATTATTCCGAGTAAATTGGCTACTCCCGCTATTATGACTTTTAAGACGCTCTTTAGGACAATCTTCCGTAAAACCTGTATACTTACTTTTTGTTTTTAAACTACGCAAAACATAAACATAATACATAAATTCTCCCCTCGCCAATTTTTTTGGCGAGCGCCAATGCTTGTGGCGGGAACTGAGCTACAGCCCCAATTACTTGGTATTAATTTAACACAACTTGTCAGAATTAACAATTAAAAAAGACTGATTAAATATCCACCCAGGATTGCCTCGGCTTTTAGACTGCGGTTTGTCAGAAGTCTATACTCAAGCGGCTAAGTTTTCTATCCGTATTACTAATGGCGCGGTTTTATAGCTTAAGAAAATCTATTTATTTCTACCGGAGGCTTTCTTAAGCGCATTAAGAAAGTCCGGATGAACCGCGTATCCTAGCCTTTCTATTTTATGCACATCTATCCAAGCCTTATCATATTCTTTTTCTAGATAATAAGCAAACCCGCGGTTGAGATAAGCCTCTGCATAGCTAGGATCAATTACGGTGGCCCGGGTATAATCAGAGATGGCCTGAGCGAAGTTGCCTTGTCGATAATAAGTATTCCCGCGGTTATAATAGGCAGTTGTATAACCAGGAAATATAGCAGCAGCTTGAGTATAATCAAAGATAGCCTGAGCGAAGTTGCCTTGTCGATAATAAGCATTCCCGCGATTAGTATAAGGCGCTGCCTTATTAGGTGATTTATGCACTACATCATTCCATAAGGTAAGCTCATCTTTCCAGATAAAATTCCTTCTGTAGGCAAGAATCGCGTAGCAGGAAATTATGATAAGCAATATTGTAACCATTGGCTTAAGGCGTTTATTTTCAAAAAAATAATATATGATGCTTACCAGAAAGAAACTAAATCCGACCATGGGTAAATAAAGTCTATGTTCAAAAATTACGTTATCCAGCGGCACGAAACTTGATTCAGGTAATAATGTCAAAAAAAACCATAAAATGGCGAATGAAACTAATCTGTATTTATAAAAAATTCGAATTGCGATGATTAAAATAACAAATAAAAAAGCAAAACTGATTAAAAAGGATAAATTATTTAAACTATTTACCACCGGATAATCATAAATTAAGTTTTGATTTAACGGTATAAAAAGAAGCCTAATATAAGTAATTATAACTTTAGGTTGTGTTAAAAAATATTGCCATCCAGTATTAATCGATCCTGGCTGCGGAACAGATAATACGCTTAATATGATCGGCAATAAAAACAAAAAGGGAATTGTATATCTCCAATTGCTGAATTTATCCGGTTCAAAAAAACAAACCTCGCACAAAATAATCATGGCGGGAAGAGTTATTGAATTTTCTTTAGTAAACATGCTCATTAGAGCAAAAAACAAAGATAAAATATAAACAACTCCCCACTTGGGCAAAGAATAATTCTGTATCCGCAATAATCTTGACTGAATATATAAACAAACTGAAAAAAGATAAAGTAATCCTACCAAGGAAGCACAACGTTGCCATATATAGGTGACAGACTCTGTTTGTAAAGGATGGGTTAAAAATATCAAAGCCGCAAATAAAGCCACCCATTTGAAATTTTTAAAAAGATAATCTTTTTTCATTACCGATGTAGAAAAGATAAGCATGCCCAACCACCAGACTAAAATTGCCGAACTTAAGTGTACAACCAGATTAAGTAGGTGATAACCAAAAACATTGAATTGATGAAAATGATAGTTTAAAGCCAGAGTAAGGAAGACAATAAAACGGGTAGGAATATAATTCCAAATAGCTTTTAAATTAGTAATATCTCTTATAGCAGAATTGTTAATAACAAAAAAAGAGTCATCAAAATGGAAGGAACTACGCAGGGTGTTAGAATAAATCAACATCCCCAATAAAAGTATTGAACTTATTGCTAATAATTTATACTTCTGATTGAAAATTTCAGGAGCCATAATGGTTATGACTATACCACCCCCATTCAGAATTGTAAATATTTTAGTTGATGGGAAATCCTTATATAAAAACCATAACTACAACGAATACCTAAAATACCTTAATCTATTGCGGGGAAACTAAAAGCCTCCTCATCATCTCCAATTCCTCTATAATTTCTTTATCCGCTTCACGGTTTCCTAAAACGCCGGGCTTAGCGGAAGAATCGTTAATTAATGTTTCTTTGCAATGGTTACATTCTGTTGCATCTTCCGGTATTACCTGAAAACAATAACTACATTTTTTCATTTTAATCTCCAAACAGTTATTAATAGTTTTATTAAATAATCTCTTCCAAAATTACTAAAAGGTTCTTCTGGCAAGCTCCCTACTGTTGAAACTTTAAATTGGCCCACAAATTTTTATTAATTTTGAAGTAAAAATTATACAACCTAGGTGTATAAAAGTCAACCTTTAAAAATAAAAAATTTTATTAATCTAAGTAATTATAACTCAAAATAAAAACAAGCTGGGTGAGTTAATGAATTAGAATAACAGGCTAGTTTGTAGAAGAATTATTACAAATCAATCTGGCCTTCATGGCTACCTGGGGATTAGTTAATTTGGTGGTT
>JAPLLZ010000043.1:0-25612 GCA_026387265.1 Candidatus Omnitrophota bacterium | reverse complement strand
AAGCACGTCCGGATCATACCGGCCAACTAAACCGACATCAGCATAGCTACCTGAGGAATCAATTAAAACAAAAAAACCTTCAGTAGCAACAGTGGGATCAGCAGAAATATTTGCCGGAGAACTGTTATCGAAACCCGCAACAATTCTACCGCTTAAACTTTCCGATAAAAACGTACCACAATCCCCCGTCCCCTGAGGTGTACAACCGGTACTCAAAGTGTTGCTACCAACAGGAAGAGTGTAATAGACCAAAGCATCGTCGCTAAAATCCGAAGGGGTTTGCCCTGTGCTATTAAGGTCTACCCGGGCCTGAAAACCGGTACAGGTAGCTCCTGAGCAAGAAGTAGGGTACAATGCAATTGCCGGATAACCTTTACTGTTATTACCTCCGGCTTGCTGCACATATTTACTCATATGCTCCAAGCAAAAAGTTAAGCTATTCTGAACTTTTGTCCTTCTATCAGCACCCATTACCTGTTGATGGCTATAAGTCTCTAGGCTGTAAAAACTTAAAACCATCGTGCCAACAACGATAATACTGACCATTAACTCTATTAAAGATACGGATTTAGTATTATTTAAACCAAAAATGGCTAAAAATTTAGACGGCATTAGTTTCATTTTACCCATTAATATTTTAAGAAGACGGCTCAGTCCAGGTAATTGTGGTAACTACCCGACGCAAATCAGTCCCGGTCAAGGCTGCATCAGTTGCCCCATCAACTGTCACGTATGTCGCAGAAAATACTCTATTATTAATATTACGGCCGGAGGCAGCAGGACAATTTATATTTTGCAGCAGCGCATGCCCGACATCATCATCGCAATAAGTAGTCCCCAATGTTAAACCATTGCTTGCTGCGCCTGATGCCCAGGTATCCTGACGTACATCTTTTTGCAAAGAATCAATAAAAAGTTTTCCCAGCTGCCCGCTAGTCATGCGTTCCCGGTTATGCATAATCAACTTGCCTCCGGAAATAAACACACTGGTTAGTCCTACAACTACCAGCGCAAAAACTACCATTGCCACAATTACTTCCACTAAAGTAAAACCAATGTAATTTTTCATAATTGCTAGCACCCGGCAGTACAAGTTGGCACTTCAGCAGAACCAGCTGGAAAATAAATTTTCCAGGTTCTCCCTGATCTGGTTGCCGTGGCATATTCCGTACCGCTCCCGCTACAATCCAAAGTATACGCCCACTGAGAGGTTGTCGGAATGCTTAATCTTAAATTAGTATTGATATCTGAAATATCTGATTCTGAAGTAGTAGCTGGGCAAGGGTAGAAATACGGATAATGCTCCATCCTGTAGTTTCTTTGCGCCACCTGGATAAGAGGCAAAACTGCTTTTGCCTCCCGATCTGCAGATTTTTTTATAACATCAGTATAACTAACTAAACCAATGGCTGATATTACGCCAACAATTATAATTACCACCAGTATCTCTATTAAAGTAAAACTTTTTCTGTTCACAAATTTTTTAATTGTTTAGTATGCTCGTACTATATAAAATAAGGCAATACTAATTATCTTAATATTGCCTATGGGCAGTTTGCCCCATCAGTACAAATCGGTTCCGAAGTGTCTCCCGAGAAGTCGATTGTCCATTTTCTCGTATCCGAGCCATTACGAGTAGCCCTAGAAAATTCAGCAAGAGGAGTACTATCTACAGTAATTGACCAATTAAGAACTCCAGTTTCAGGTAAGCTTAATTTCAAAAAAGTATTTATATCCGAAATCACGCTTGTCGATGTGCTTTCCGGCGGATATGGATAATAATAACCCTGCTCTAATCTGTAAATTTTTTCCGCAGCACGAATAAGTGCTAAACTAGCTTTGGCTTCCCGATTTAGTGTTTTTTCTTTAATCGCCACATAGTTAGGCCAAGCTAAAGCCGCTAACGTAGCGATAATTAACACTACCACCAATATTTCTATTAAAGTGTAGCCTTTTCTCTTCAATATAGTTTAAGCTAGCTTTTATTTTAATACCCTGCGCTTCCACCCCAGGAACCATTAATATCTAAGGTTTTAGTCCAAGCTGCCGTACCTCCCTGAGGTTTTCCATTAGTACCGACACACCTGGTAGCCGTACAAAGTCCGTCAGATGATGAACAAGAGTAAGAAAAGAAATGTGTACTTGCACATGTAGTGGGAGCGCCAACACCTAAACCCAGCACTGTTTGATAAGTACCAAGATCAAAGGAATTGGCAACCTGTGCACTTCTTAAAGTACCCAATATCATCCTGGCTTCAGCAGCACGGCTTTTCTCTACTACTTTACTATACTGAGTTAAACCTATGGATGCTAAAATACCAACAATAATAACAACGATAATTAATTCTACTAACGTAAAACCTCTTCTCATCTAACCCCTCCTTGTTTGTTGCTGTTTATAAAATATAATCCTGATAATTATAACACTATGCCTTGATGATTGTCAATAATTATCCATTAATTTTTGCTAACTCAAAAATGGGCAAGAACATACCAATAACCATAACCCCGATAATTCCACCTAGAAAAATCAAAACAAAAGGTTCAAACATAGAAACAAACCGGTTAAGAAATGTATCACAATATTCTTGATAAAAAGAATTAATCCTTTTAAACATTTGAGGAAGTTCTCCGATCTCTTCTCCAATGCTAACCATCTGGATTACCATCGGCTCAAAAAAACCGCTGCGCTCAAGTGAATCTCGCATCGGCTTACCCTCACGAACATCATCCTTAATTTTACGGATTATTTCTTCCATAATTAAGTTATTCACACTACGCCCCGAAATTTCCAGGGAATAAAGTATCGGAACACCCGACTCTAAAAGTGTGGCCATTTCAGAAGAAAATTTTTCAATGTTAAAAGCCCGCATAAATTCTCCAAAAACAGGTAATTTAAATTGCACCTTCTCAAAATTTAATCTACCGGGTTTAGTCTGAACATACTTACGTAAAACAAAAATACTGGCACCGGTTAATAAAAACAACCCCATAAAATAGTGCCTTAAAAAATCACTAACGCCTATTAGTACCTGCGTAAGCCAGGGTAAACTAATCTCAAAACTTTTAAATATTTCCGCAAAAGAAGGCACTATCTTTAACGATAAAAATAGAAGCGCCCCAAAACCCACCATGGTTAACATGAAGGGATAAATTAAAGCTGAAATAATTTTACTCCTAAACTCCGCTTCTTTTTCCAAATAAGCAGCCAGGCGGCCTAATACAACCGCCAAATTACCACTTGCTTCCCCGCTTTCAACAAGATTAATCCACAAATCAGAAAAAACTTTCGGATGCACAGCTAGCGTTTCATGGAAACTCAAGCCTGCCTCCATATTCTTTTTTAAATCCATACATACATCATAAAGTTTCCTACTGGCTACCTGTTTAGAAATAATCTCTAAACTCATTAATATCGTCACGCCCGCACCAATAAGAGTAGCTAACTGACGGCAAAAAAGCGTAAGATCATTACTGGTAACCCTTCCGTGTTTAGGCTTAAATTTAATCTTCACCCCGCTATTAGCGGAATAACTGACGGATGATTCCGAACCTTCAGGTATAATATTAACAACAATTAATCCCTTAGACTGAATCTTGACAACTGCATCCTCTTGATTTAGAGCGTCTTCTATCCCGGTTTCCTTGGCTCCTGAACGATTTCTAGCAATATAATAAAACTTAGGCATTACTCTGCTCCCAAAGTAGTGGAAAGAATTTCTTCTAAAGAAGTTATGCCGCTTTCTACCTTCTTGATCCCTGATTCATACAGCGTCTGCATTCCGGTAGCTCTAGCTACCTCACGGATTTTCTGAAATGATGCTCTTTGATTAATTAAATCCTGTATATCCAGCGTAATAGGTAACACCTCAACAATACAAGTCCGGCCTTTATATCCGGCGTTATTGCATTTTGCGCATCCTTTAGGGCCGTAAATTAACTCCGCCTTAATCGCTGAACCTTTTAATTGGGCACTAGTAGGCTCATAAGCCACTTTGCAATCCGGGCACAATTTACGTACAAGCCTTTGAGCAATAATACACAATAAGGAAGGCGCCAACATATATGGCTCAATTCCGATGTCCATAAGCCGGCTTACTGCTGATGGCGCATCATTAGTATGCAAAGTACTTAAAACCAAATGCCCGGTAAGCGCTGAACGAATACAAATCTGCGCAGTTTCCAAATCACGAATTTCTCCTACCAGCATAATATCAGGATCTTGACGTAAAAAACTACGCAAAGCAGCCGCAAAGGTTAGCCCGATTTCCGGCTTAACTTGCACCTGATTAATTTCATCCATTTTATATTCTACCGGGTCTTCTACGGAAACAATATTTTTAGACGGGCTTTTAATTTCATTTAAAATTGCATAAAGCGAAGTAGATTTTCCGCTTCCGGTAGGGCCGGTAATCAAAACCAAACCATATGGAGAGAAAATTGATTTACGCACATGCTCAAGTTGAACCGGATCAAAACCTAAATAATCCAGGTTCAACATAACCCCGCCGCGGTCTAGAATTCTAAGCACCACCTTTTCTCCGTAAATCGTGGGAATAATCGAAACACGAATATCGATCGGTCGATCTTCAATTCTTACTAAAATCGCGCCATCCTGAGGCAACCTCTTTTCCGCAATATCCAGCTTAGCCAGAATTTTTACACGGGAAACAAGCGGTAAATGTAAATGTTTAGCCGGAGGCGGTATTTCATAAAGCTTGCCATCAATTCTATAGCGCAATGAAATTCTATCCTTAAAAGGTTCAATATGTATATCGGAAGCCCGCTCACCAATTGCCTGCCGGATTATTAAATCCACTAGCTTTACAACCGGAGCTTCTTCTGCCCTGGCAATTAACTTATCCAAACTCAGCTCCTGCCCCATCTCCTCAGCTTTTTGTGTAATCGAAGAGTCTATCTCATAGCTAGAATCAACTACATCCTTAAGCATGGAGGCTTTGCCATAAAATTCTTCAACGGCTTTTAAAATATCAGAGCGTGTAGCGATCACCGGATTAATTTCACTGCCAGTAAGCTTTCTAAGGCTATCAATCAGGAGAATATCTAAAGGATCAGACAAAGCAACGGTTAAAGACCGCAGCATTCGCGAAAGAGGCAAAACAGCATTCTTAAAAGCAAACTCATGCGGAATAAGATTCTCCAGGCCCTGGTCCATTGCCGGCTTTAGCATCCCGGTGCCCAACGAAAAATAGGGCATATTTAACTGTTTGCATAAAGCCGCCAGTATCTGTTCTTCTTTAACCGCCCCCAGCTTAATCAATATCTCACCTAAACGGCCGCCTTCCTGTCTTTGCAGGTTAACCGCTTTCTCCAGCTGGCTGGCAGTAATAATGCCTTCCCTTAATAAAAAATCACCTAACCTTAAGTAATTATCTTTTGCCATTTATTCCCTTATCAAATTTATTCATATTAGCATTAATAATATAATTACGGTTTGAGTCTACCGCCACCGCCTGTTCCCTAATCGGTAGTTGCACTTCCGGAACTTTAGCTGTTTCTAGATAAGGCTTTTCCCGGACAATCCGCGGGGTGATAAAAATTACTAGCTCGCGCTCTATATCAGTAGTTTGATTTTTATGCCTGAAAAGCGCACCTAAAATAGGAATATCTCCTAAAATCGGTAATTTCTTCACAGTAATATCTTTTTCCTGATGAATAAGCCCACCCAAAATTATCGTTTCTCCATCCTTGACCTTAACAATAGACTTTGTGCTCCTTACCTCCACATCTGATTGCGGATTATCCGTTGAACTTAAAGAGCTTACCATGGAAACACTGGACTTTGGGTTTATTACCATAGTGACCTCGTTAGTATCCATATTTATCTGTGGAGTCACTCTAAGAAAAATACCCGTACCCTCAGGAGTCAGGGATAAACTTGTTGATCTTTGTCCCTTCCTACGATTTCATCCTTAGTAATCGATATTTCCGCAGTCTCATTATTTAAGGTAAGCAGCTTGGGACGCGCCAAAAATTTAGTATCAGTTTGTGTGCGCATATAATCTAACTGCAAATCATAATCCAGGGTTAAGGTGCCGGTGCTATTGCTGCTCTTAAGAATTTTGGTGAACATTCCCGCATAAGGAAAACCTGAAGCGGCAGCAGCCCCGGAAATTACCGCAGTAAAAGGAGTATCGCCAAACTCAATCCCCAACTTGTCTACCGTATTTTTACTGACATCCAACATTTCCACTTCCAGCATTACCTGCGGCACAGGAACATCTAATGCTGCAATTACTTCGCTAATCACTTTCATTTTCATAGGAGTATCAGTAATAATAAGACTGTTAGTCCGGAAATCCTCAATTAATGAACCAGCACCGGAAAGCAATTTTTTAACTGCACTAGTAAGCCCGCCTTCGGCTTCTTCTTTAAATTTACTCCTGCCACTGGCTGTCAAATTGTTACCAGGCAAACCTTTAGATAATGCTTCATTTAAAGAAGAAATTGTAACAGTAGCATGTTTTAAATAAAAAACTTTAGTTACAGTTTCGGTCTCCATCTTCCCCCATTCCTTAACCACAAAAATATTCGCCTTAGTATCTAATTCGTAAGAAAGGTTATTTGCGCTAAAAATCTTATCCATCGCCTGGCTCAAGGGGACTTTATCCAGGTATAGAGTAATTTCTCTATCCTGTACCGTTTCTGAAGCAATAAAGTTCAGCCCGGCCTGCATGGAAAATACTTTCAAAACATCCCTAAGGTTAGCCTTTTTAAAATCCATAGAGATACTCACCTCAGAAGACCCAGCAGGAGGTTGATCATCAGCATTTAGCCGGGAAATAAAAAAGGCAAACATGAAAAAGAAGATCGCTGCCATAGTTATAAATACTTTTTTCATTTGATTCCTCCTTTAATTCTCATTTTTTAAAATTACAGCAAATTTAAAATAGAATTATTTCTTTACTTCTTTTTTTTCTGTTTTTGCCGATTTTTCTGAATTTTCCGAATTGATTCCGGGAGCAGCTAAATCAAAAATCGCTCCGTTAAAACTTAAAGTAATCCCTTTTTTCTCAATACTCACTATTTCAGCACCTTCAATTAAATCGCCAATCGTAAAAATATTACCATTAATAATGGCCTGGGGAACCTTAACGCCCCAGATTATCCCTTGCACACTTAATCTGCTCGGAACAGGCTTAGGTTCTTCTTTTACAAAATATGTCCTAAAAGGATCGCGCAATTGAGCAGATTGATATTCCATTACCGGACGCTTAATTAAACCATCACCGGCAGCCTCTTCTTCTGCCCAAACAATTGGCTTTAAAGCAAGCATGCCCATCAAGGCAAAAATAAATAAAATATAAATACGCGTTCTATTCATAATTTAAAGATAAGATAAAGTGTTAATTTTTAAACTGACGTTTAAATCAACATTTGCCGTTACAACATCCGGATTAGTTGGCAACGCATTAATACTGACTTCGCTGACTAAATACATATCCTTATGATTTTCAATTTTACTGATAAAATCTCCCAAATTATGGTAACTAGAAGCAGTTAATGTTATTAAAAACGAGGATTTAAAATAACTACCCATTGACTCTTCAGCAAAAGGTTTGACTGAAATGATTTTGACCGAAGTATTTTTAGCGATGGCATATATTATATCCATTACTGAGGCTAAATCCTTTTTAACAAACACCTTTTTATATGTTTCTGCTTTTTTCTCAAGGGCAGCAATATCCTCAAAAACCTTGTTTTTTTCAAGTTCACTATTCTGTTGCTCAAGCAATGAACTTACCTGATTATTGGCAGACAGATAAAACTGTAACGCAATAATTAAAGCCAGGACAATTAAACCAATGCTTACAATAGTATTTTTATTTCTTTCAATTTGCTCATAATTAAGCATTTATCTTTTCTCCAAATGATTCCTGCAGGTAATCTTAAAGACCGCTACATTTCTACCTTGCACATCTCTACGGTCAATAAAATCTATGGTAATTTCTTTAAAATAATTAGAGAATACCGGGTCTTTCTTTAAATTTGCCAGAAAAATGTTTACCGACTCAAACTCCTGGTCCCCATCCCTAAGGTATACCTGCCCATTAAGCACTAACTCCAAAGGCACATCCTTAGCTTGAGTAAGATTAAAAGACTCCAGCCATACGCCATTTGGCAGAGCTCGCGGAACAGCGCTCAACAAAGGAGTAGCATACATTTGATTTTTCACTAAGTTGTCTAATGCTTCAATCTTTTTCTTATACCGGGAATTTGCGGCGAACAAATCCTGAATATTATCGCTAGCCGGCACAAAATTTACTTTTACCCGCTTATTTTTAACTAAAGCTAATTCCTGTTGCATAGCTTGCGTACGCATTAACCCGTGCCCAAAAACAGCAACACATATAATTACTCCTAAAAAAAGAAATTTTAGGTCTATTTTAATCCCTTCAAGCAATGCTAAAGGGTTACCAGCTGCTGCTGCTGCCCGGGCAGCTTTTAGCCTTGAGCCAACCAAATTAATCTTTATCTTAAGCGGCGCCGGTTTAAACATTGCGGCAGCAAAACTTTTAACCAGCATTGAGTTATAATTAGCAGTTTTACCCAAAACTCTCTGGGTATCTACAAATTTAACCGGAATTGAAGATTCAGCAAAAAAAGGCTTTAATCCTTGCTGGCTTTCTTTGTCGGAAACAACAAAAACATTTTTAATCTCTCGATCAGGAAACTTACGGTTATAGTAATCAAAAGAAATCCGAATTTCGCTTTTTAGCTTTTCTTGTTTTTGCAACAAATCAGATTCAGCGGTTTGTTCAAACCCGGCAGGTTCTCCGGCAAAATCAAAATCACGGCTAAACAAAGAAAACCCATTTTCAAAAACTGTAAAATTTGCCTCATCATCATTATTCAAGTCATAACAAAGGCTGGCGATTACCCCGTTGTCACTGAAACCCGCGAGTTTTAAAAAACGTAAGATACTAAAAGCTGAATACTCCAAAGCATTAATTTTAAGATTAAGCTGTTTAGCAAAAGAAATATAGTTAGCTAAAATTTCTTTTTTAATCCCTACAAAAAGAACCAGGCTGGTTTTATTCCTTTTATTATAAAATGCCTGAAAATCATAATCCAAATCTTCAAGCTTAAAAGGTATATATTTTTTTGCCTCAAAATTAACCCCGCTCCTTAATTCACTAGCAGGAAGTAAAGGTATTTCAAAAGTCCGGATAATCAGGTCTTGGCCGGAGATACAAAAGGTAGCTTCCCCCGCATTTACACGGTAACTACGGAAAGCGTCTTTAAGTAACGCCATTATTTTTACATCTGCAGGGACTTTTTCTTCTAACTCTGATATTTCCAACTTAGGATGCGGCAAGCGCACATTATTTACAATCTTATTACCGTTGGTTTCTACCAAATTAATGTCTTTAGTTCCAAAATATATGCCTAAAGAACTCATAGGTTATCTCCCTGGTTCGATGACTCCGGTGCAATTGTTTCCCGTTTCTTAGATCTCAACCAATTATCGATATCTTTACGGTCAAATCTCCATACCCCTCCCACCTTAATCCCGGAAATTTTACGCTGATTAAGCCAGTTATATATAGTCTGCTTCTTTAGTTTTAGGTAATCCGCTAATTCATCAATATCAATTAGTCTCGACATAGATATTACTTCCCTTAGTTATGCATTACTGTAGTTTTAAATAAAACATAACATACTTATTCTGTCAAGTGTTTTTTTATGTATACTTACTTATACTTACTTGTTAAAATTTACAGCGACGGAATCCACTGCATACTTAAGCATGCAGCTTTATTATAAACTTACTTATATTATAATGGTTTGTTAAGGAGTTTAAGGAGTGTAGGTAAATGTGGCTTTAGCTCTTACTCTACGTGTATTAGAAGGCCCTGTATCAATACCGCCCATAGTAATCTCAATTTGTGAAATTGAGCTAGGCAGACCCGGCTCAACCACAACGCATGAAGCTGCCCCTGAACTACGCATAATTATGCCGCTTGCTTCCAAGCAGGCAACAGCAGTAGCATCATTTCTTCTTAAAGCATCCAAAGCGTAAAGCACCCCGGCTTTAGCTGCATACATGGCTTGGATTCTACTTACTTGGTGGTGAGTTAAACGAGAATGGTTGGCAACAACCCTAAGCGTAATCGTGCTCATAATCACGACTACCATAATTATTCCTATAACAATAAAAAGTATGGCACCCTTTTTATCGCAATTAGGCATCTTTTCTTAAATAAATTCGGTAATCGTTATTTACTTGGACTAAAACAACATGGCCCTCTCGAGCCAGCCATCCTAAGCTCATTAAGATATTTTCCCGAGAACGATCAATTCCCTTAATTAAATCCTGCAAGCTAACCTCTCCTTTTTGATCCAAAAAATGCCAGATTTCACCGGCAGTTATACCAATTTCAATAATCATATTTCTTCCCTCCATTAGCCTATTCTATAAACATTCCCCAATAAGTCAACTAGTTTTTTAATGAAGCCACAACTTGAGCTGAGCGTCAGCAAAGCTAAGTTGTCTGGCCGAACTTGAGCACCTTAGTTTAGTCTAACGAAATTGAGCACCCATAGCAGTCCAGCGAAATCCTTGCGCGCAGCGCAAGGATAAATCCCGCTTCAACTACGCCCACCCACCCCCCTTACATTCTCTTTAATCCAATCAATTCTCTCCTGTGCAAATCCTGCTTCTGATACCAAAGGGCAACTCTGTATAATCCGCTTATAAACCTTCAACGCTTCTTTAAAATTATCCCTATCTTCATAAAGTTTGGCTATTCGTAAAAGAGACTTCACAAATAACGGATTATTCTGCGCCATAAGATCAACCGCGGAAAAATATTGTTGAATTGCCGCATCTGGCTCTGAATTAGCCTCAAGCGCCTCTGCTAAGCGAAATCGAATATCCGCAATCTCCCCGGGAGAAACAACTTCCAGGCTCTTTAAATAAAATGATTTTGCCTTTTCATAATCTCCTATTTTATAGTAAGCTTGGGCAATCCGCGGAAAGAATGTTTTACCTATATCTGGAACATCCTTGATTGTTTCATTATACTGGTTTAAAGCCTCTTCTGGATTACCTTGCCTGCTATAAATATCTGCTAAAGCCGATGCAGCCTGAACTCTTAAATCAGGCTGCCCGGATTTAATTGCTTTTTTCAAATTATCAACTGCTTGCTCAATTTTATTCTCTTCACTAAAAATTAAACCTAAAGCATAAAATCCATCGGCAACCAATTGATTATCCGGAAAATCTTTAGTTAAAGAATCAAAATATCTGCGCGCAAGATTTAAATCTTTATTACGATAATAATACTGTCCCAACCACCACATAATATCTGCAGTAAGTTTAGAATTAGGGTATTTAGCGCGCAAAAACTTAAACCGGTTAAGCGCTTCCTCCTCCTGCCCTAATTTATAATAACAATCTGCAATCTCATATTCAACTTTCTGCCGTAACTCATCATCCAGCGAATCAAATTTTAATATATCCTTAAAAACGCTAAGCGCTTCATCTATCTTATCTAAACTGATACACGCAGCACCCAGCAAGTACAGAGCCTGTGGACGCAAGGCGCTATCTTTAAATTCATTTCTAAACCTTACAAATATTTCACGGCTTCTTTCAAAATCCGCGTGCTGAAAATATGCCAATCCAAGAGCATATACAGTATCGGATAATAGTTTAGATTGTGGATACTTTTTTAAAATTAAATTCAAAGAATCCACCGCAGAATTATAATCTAACCGCTTAAGCTGCAAAGAGGCAATTTGATATTGTACATAATCAGTATAAGATGAATCAGGATAAAGCTTCAGAAGCTTAGCATAAACATCTTCTGCTCTTAATAATTCGTTTGCCTCTTCATAAGCCTGAGCGATTTGAAAAAACAAAGCAATATTTGCTGGTCGAACATTATCCTTGCCAATAAAGCTGCTAAAAATATCCACGCCGGAATTAATCTGTCCCAGCTTAATGTAAGCTAATCCTAAACTATAACGTAATTTATCAATTAGTTCCTGCGGCAGAACATTATTAAATTTTTCTTGATTAAATTTAGACAAGCCTTCCTTATAAACATTTACTGCCTGGTCATATTCAGCTAAATTATAAAGCGCATCCGCTTTACCCAAATAAGCCTGAATTAATATTAATGGATCAACACTTTGGCTAATAATCTGCTCATATAGCTTTCTAGCTTCGTAAGTCCGGTTAGTCGCCGACATTAATACTGCCTGCCCCAGTAAAAGAACGTCTACGCTTTTCTTATCCAAGGTACTTAATTTAATCTCAAATAACACCTCTTCAGCTTCTTTGTATTTGGCCAATTTAAAATAAGACCAGCCTAAACCAAGCTTTGCTAACGCCTGGGCTTTCGGATCTTTGAAAGCTTGAGCAGACTTTAAATAACTTTTAGCTGCTTCATCAAGGTTATCTAAATAATACTCCGACTCCGCAAGATAAAAATACAAATAAGGCAAACGCAGCACATCATCATTATATAGTTTAAAAACAAACTTAATTCTATCCTTTAACTCGGAATATTCTTTAAGATTATACAAACACTCAATTAATTTAAAAGCGGCATCTTTACTTTGCGGTTCATTAGGAAACTTTTCAATCAGGGTTTTAAATGTTTGCTTGGCCCGGTCAAATCTACCTTCTTGAAAAAACGCCCAACCTAAAGAATAGTAAGCTTCCGAAATAAAGGCTGAATGAGGAAAATTATCAATCAACTTTTGGTAAAACTCAGCAGCTTTTTCAAAATTATTCCCTTTAGAATGTACCTGTCCCATCCAAAAATAAAGTGCATCTTTAATATTGCTTGATCCCGGATTATTTACCAAAGTCTCAAAAATATTTAACGCTTCCAGGTAACGGCTCTGATAAAAATAACACTGCCCGCTCAAAAGAGTTGCCTGTATCGCTACGGGTGAACCGGCATACTCTTTTTTACATCTCTCCAGCATCCCCAAACTAACCTCATAAAAACCATCTTCATATGCTTTCTTGGCCATATACAATAATTCGGTTTCTTTGGAATCTTCATAAGCTAAAACCCCAGAGATAGAAAACAAAATCATCATAATTATCGCAACAATTTTTACTCTCATTTATTAGTTAAAACTTCTTTAAGAAATTTAGCAGTGTGTGATCTATTGACTTTAATTAATTCTTCAGGACTACAGGCAGCAACTACCTCACCACCCCTATCTCCACCTTCCGGCCCTAAATCAATCACATAATCTGCGCATTTTACTACTTCCAGATTATGTTCTACTACGACTACCGTATTTTTACGATCAACTAATTTTTGCAACACTGCGATTAATTTGGCAACATCGGCAAAATGTAAACCTGTAGTCGGCTCATCCAAAAGATAAAGTGTGCGGCCACTAGAACGTTTACATAATTCTGAAGAAAGCTTAACTCTCTGGGCTTCTCCACCGGAAAGAGTGGTCGCGCTTTGACCCAATTGAAGATAACCTAAACCCACGTCAAACAAATAACCTAGAGTATTCTTTATCTTTGGTATATTATTAAATAGTTCCAGCGCCTCTTCTACAGTTAAATTTAAAACATCCGCAATCGATTTTCCTTTATACTTAACCTCTAGAGTCGCCTGATTAAACCTTAACCCTTTACACAAATCACATTTCACGTATACATCAGGAAGAAAATGCATTTCAATCTTCTTTATGCCATCACCACCGCAAGCTTCACAGCGGCCTCCTTTAACATTAAATGAAAACCTTCCTGGTTTATACCCACGCAGGCGCGCTTCTGGAAGCTGTGTAAATATATCCCGGATATGGCCAAACACCCCGGTGTAAGTAACCGGATTAGAACGCGGAGTCCTGCCAATAGGAGACTGATCCACCACAATTACCTGATCGATCTCCTGAGTACCACTAATTGACTTAAAAGCTCCGGGTTTTTCTTTAGACCTATAGAGTTTCTGGGCTAATGCCGGATAAAGAATATCACTGATTAACGTGGACTTGCCTGAACCGGATACTCCGGTAACACAAATAAAGTTACCCAACGGAAAACTTAAATCAATATTTTTAAGATTGTGTTCACTGGCTCCTTTTATTTGAATACATTTACTTATCCGCCAATTACGCCGATCAACCGGTGCTTTTATGCATAAATCTTTACGCAAATATTTAGCTGTCAAAGACTCCTGGCTCTTAATCAGCTCCTCTTGCCCTCCGGAAAAAATAACTTCTCCTCCGTGGCGGCCGGCTCCCGGACCAAGATCAACCACGTAATCCGCAGCCAAAATTGTAGCAGCATCATGTTCAACTACTACTAAAGTATTGCCTAGATCGCGTAACGCCTTTAGAGTTGAAAGCAACTTTTCGTTATCCCGCTGATGCAGGCCAATACTCGGTTCATCCAAAACATATAAAACCCCCACTAAACCGGAACCCACCTGGGTAGCCAGACGGATGCGCTGTGCCTCTCCTCCGGATAAAGTTGCGCTTTTACGATCTAAAGCCAGATAATCCAAACCTACATCTACACAAAATTTTAATTTTTGAGTAATCTCCTTTAATGCCTGATAACTGACTAATTTTTCCTTTTCAGTTAATGACAGCTGCGAGAAGAAAACTAACGCTTCTTTTATGGACATCGTGGTAATTTGCCAGATATTTTTTTGATTAATCCTCACCGATAAAGTTTCCGGCTTAAGCCGGGCGCCTTTACATGCCGGGCAAGAAAGCGTGGACATAAATTTACTGATCTCTTCTTTTAAATAATCGCTATCAGTCTGATGGAATAATCTTTCTAAATGCGGAATAACTCCTTCAAAAGGTTTATTACCAACCACTTCTTTTGTTCCATAAAAAATAGCTTTCTGTATATGTTTTGGTAATTTTCCAAAAGGAGTATCTAAATCAAACTTTAACTGGTAACTTAATTCCCGAATCAACCAGCGGTAATAAAGAATGTAGCCTCTGCCGCCGCGTTTCCATGGAGCAAGCGCTCCGGCATTAATACTTTTGGTCCTATCTGGAATAATTAAATCCGGATCAAATTCCAACTTAGTACCTAAACCATTGCACTCAGCACAAGCTCCATAAGGAGAATTAAACGAGAAATTACGCGGTTGAATTTCGGCATAACTTATGCCGCAATCTAAACAGGCATATTGCTCACTAAAAGTTGCGTCTTTTGCGCCTTTTGTACTGATGATAATTGTGCCTGAACCAACCTTAAGCGCAGTTTCAATAGAATCGGTAAGCCGCTTTACTGCTTCCGGTTTAACCGTTAAACGATCAACAACTACTTCAATATTGTGAATTTTATATTTAGCCAATTTTATGCTTGCCGGCAACTCATAAACTTTTCCGTCTACTCTGGCGCGCACAAACCCGGATTTCTGCAACTGAAGAAAAATATCGCTATGTTGTCCTTTTTTACCACTTATTAAAGGAGCCAATATTTGTATATCATTATTAGCATGGATGGTCGTAATAGACTGCACAATTTCCTGTGCGCTTTGACTTTGAATAGGTTTGCCGCATTTATAACAGTAAACCTTTCCTATCCTGGCAAACAATAACCTTAAATAATCATAAATTTCAGTTTGCGTAGCCACCGTGGAACGAGGATTCCCGCCGGCAGAGCGCTGTTCAATAGCAATTGCCGGAGATAATCCGGATATAAAATCCACATCCGGTTTTTGCAGCTGCTCCAGGAACTGGCGGGCATAACTGGAAAGGCTCTCCACAAACCTGCGCTGTCCTTCGGCATAAATAGTATCAAACGCCAAGCTGGATTTACCTGAGCCCGATAAACCAGTGACCACAATCAACTTATTGCGCGGTAAAACCAGGTTAATGTTTTTTAAATTATGCTCTCTGGCTCCGCGAATGATAATATTTTCACTTTTCATTTAATTAACAATTACCTATCTTTAGGATTAAGTTCTCCAGCTAAAGCAATATACTTATCTGCTAAGACGGGCTGCCCAATCTTATCATAAAGTTTAGCCAGCTGAATAATATTAGGCAAGTAAAATGAATTCCGGCTAAAACTTGCCTGACTAAACTCAATCGCCTTATCAAAATCGCCTAACTTAGAATAGCATAAACTTACAGAATAATTAGTAAAAAAACTCTTAACTAATATACGCTGGAAATAACTTAATGCCTCAATAGCCTTTCCATTAGCTAAATAATATTGCCCCCAGAGAGAATTGATAATCGGTGAATCCGGATAGTATTTTTCAAGTTTCTGAATAATTTTACGGGCGCGCTCAAAATCTCCTGAACGAATATAAGCTAGTGCTAGATTTCTTTGAATGAAGCTGTCTTCAGAAAGAAATTGCGCTGTCCTTTCATAAAAGGTTATTTCATTACGCCAAAAAACACTATTACCTATAACTAGGAAACTAAAAATCAATACACAGGCATAGACAATAATCCTACCCTGCTTAAGCAATAAACAAACACCGGCAAAAACGGTAAAAAAACCGATACTCGGTAAATATAACCAACTTTCCGCCATCAATACTTTAGCTGCCGCCGGATAAGCATCAAAACAAAAATAAACCGGAATAATCCCCGACAGAAACCAAAACAAACTAAACCAAACCCATCTCTTTTTAGCGCCGATTAACAATGCTAAAATAAATAGCACTAACCCGGCTAATACCAGGCATAAAAACACAAAATTTAAACTATTAATGACCAGCGCGCAATGAAACATATGTAAATTAACCGGCCAGAAAAATAACAGTAAATAACGTAAAATTATATTATAAAAATTAACCAGGGCAGAAATTCCGGTTAAATAAGCCGGATGAACAGCCATACCGCCGGGCCCTAATGCAATAAACCGGATGCTAAAGTAAGCAATATACAAAACACCAAATCCGAGCAAATACCTAAACTGTCTTTTGCTTTGCTGGCTGATTAAAAAAACCAGGCTTAAAAGAAAAATCAGGATTAAAGCATTCTCCCTGCACAGTAAAGCTAAAAAAGCTGCAAAGATGCTTAAAAAATATAACCGATAATCCAGCGAATTTAAAAAATTAAGGAATAAAATACAACAGGAGAGTATAAAAAACAGGCTTAGCAAATCGCCTCTGGCAGAAATGTATACCACTGTGGAAATTTGGATCGGATGCACCAGGAATAAAAGGCTTGTTCCTTGCGCCAAAAATTTATCTTTGAAAAGTAAAAAAATTAAATAAAAAACCAGGATAGAATTAAAAAAATGCAGTAATAAGTTACTTAGCCTGAAACCTGCAGGATTTAAACCCCAAAGATTATAATCCAGATAATAAGAGAGCATTTGCAACGGCCGATACATTTGATCATAAGCCGGCCGGCCAGCCCAATATTCAAAGATGTCGGTTTTAAAAACATTGGGTAAAAGATGCGCGGATTTAATCAGCGGATTATTCTCTACTAATATATTATCATCAAAGACAAACCCATTGCCCAGATATCCGAAATAAATACTTAAACAAATACAGGCTAGAATGAGAAGAAATAATTTATTCATCAGATACCCGCAATCTCCGCTAAAAAACTAAGTGCGCTTATATTAATAGCAAAAAAGTAAGCCCCTGCAAATTCATCCTATAGCAAAGCTAAAGAATTAATTTTTACAGGGGCATTACTTTTTTTAAGACAACAAGTTACTTCTTTTTCTTCTTGCCGCCTCTTTTCATCTTGGCGCAAGAAACATCACCCTTTTTATCCAAGAAATAAAGGTATCCGACTTTTCTTTTGATACCGCATTTGGCTACCTTTTTAGGATTACCTCCCTTTTTCGCACCTCTTGCCATTTTTGCGCAAGAAACATCACCTTGCTTGTCGATATAATAGAGGAACCCTTTTTCTCTCTTTACTCCTAACTTCACTACTTTATCTGCCATTTTTGTATTCACCCCCTTTCTTTTTTCGATTTAAATACATTTCTTAAACTCTAAATCCTAAACACTAAATCCTAAACAAATCTTAAATCCGAAACTCTAAAAGTAACATTTTGGTTTCGAGTTTAGAATTTCGAGTTTGTTTAGAGTTTAGGATTTCAGGTTTAGGGTTTATCATTATCTCATGTTCCTATCTTCACCGGCTGTAAAATCTGTTTTAAAGTTGCAATCGCCGCAAGCACCGCTAAGTAAGAAGTCTTAGGGTTCTGCGGATGCAGAACATTTTCAGTGCGCGTGAAAATCTTAGCAGCGCAAGACTCAATTAAAATTTCATGGATATTTTTAGTAACGCTGGGACTGGCAATTATACAAACTTTGGTTTTTTGCATACCAATACCGGCTAATCCTAAAACCGCCGCCACATTGACATTCTGCGGAAAATACTTTACCGCCAAAGCCGCTGGACCGGAAAATAATATTTTATCATTTTTTAAACCTGCAAGATTAAAATTCTTTACCACGTATTCTACTCCGGCGAAAGCCTTCGGATTTTTACGGGTTGTTAAAACTACTCTCCTGACCCCAGCGATATTGGCTGCTTTTAAACCATCGATACCCGCAATCGCTCCGCTGGGAAAATAAGCCTGCGCGTTATGTTTTGCCGCTAAAACAAATATCTGATCCAAATGGCCAACCATCCCGCCAACACTCATTACCATCACTTTACGGCCGCTGGATAAAGATTTACGAGCAATCTCCCAAGAGGCTTTGGCCGAAGAAGCCTCAATTACCAAATCTGATTTTTTAATCAAAGCGTCTAAAGTATCTACGCAAAATTTAGTACTTTTGGTTAATCGTTTAGAAAGCGCCTGTGATTTTTCCGGCAGAATATCGTAAAGAGCAGCTAAGCAAGCCACACCCCGCAACCCCACGAAGATTTCTTTGGCCAATGAACTACCAATTGCCCCGCACCCGACAATACCAATTCTAAGCTTTTTATTTTTAGCCATATTTTACCACCAAGTTATCAATCAGCCGCGTTTTACCAATTTTTACGGCCAGACAAATCATGCAATCCCGGTCTATCTTTTTAATCCCCTGAAGTTTTTCTAAATCCACAATTGCAATGTAATCAATACAGGCTTGTTTCTTTTTATTAATTAACTCTTTAATCCTGCTGATAATCCTTGTGGCATCCTGCTGACCATGGTTAATCAAAATTTTTGCCAGAGATAAAGCTTTGAATAAAACCAACGCATCGAGCTTTTGTGCGGCGTTTAAATAAGCATTGCGCGAGCTTAAAGCTAATCCATCTTTTTGGCGCACCGTGGGCAATACTCTCACCTTAACTGGAAAATTTAAATCACTCACCATTCTCTTAATGATTACCGCCTGCTGCGCATCTTTCTGTCCTAAATAAAGGACATCCGGGCCGACAATATTAAGCAACTTCGCCACTACCGTAGTTACTCCGCGGAAATGCCCCGGACGGGTTGCCCCACAAAGTAAATTACTTAATTTCTCGACGCTAACAAAAGTAGTAAAACCTTCCGGATACATGTTTTTACTCTCCGGCAAAAAAACTATGTCTACTTTATGTTTACGACAAAGCCAAAGATCGTTCTTTAACGGCCGCGGATAACTATTCAGGTCTTCCCGTGGGCCAAATTGTACAGGATTAACAAATATACTTACCACGACTAGGTCATTTTCTTTTTTAGCCTGTGTAATCAAGCTTGAATGCCCTTGATGCAAAGCACCCATCGTAGGAACAAAACCAATATGCCTGCCCTTGTTTCTAGCAGCTTTAAGCAATTTAGTTATTTTTTCCGGAACGCGGATAACCTTCATCCCGCACCTTCTCTCTCGTTTATTTTATTAAACCATACACCCCCAATAGTTAAATATTTAGAAGGTGCGGGATTCATAAAACCTCTATTAAAGGCCTAATTACAAAATCACGACTAAACATGCGCGGATGAGGAACAGTCAAACTCTTGGTACGTATACACCTATCCCCATAAAGCAAAATATCTAAATCGATTACCCGTGGGCCAAAACGTACACCGCCGACTCTTCCTAATTCATTCTCAATTTTTTTTAATTTTTTTAGTAAAACATGGGGAGAAAAATTCGTCCGGATTTTTAATGCGGCATTAAAAAAATCAGGTTGCCCTACCGGCCCTCCGCAAGGAAGAGTTTCGATGATTTTTGACTTCTTTAATATGCTAGTGTCTTTCAAGGCCTCAAGCAATTTAACTGCCAATTTTATATTCTTTCTGCGCTTGCCCAAATTTGAGCCAACGCCAATATAGCAAATAACCATTAAGAAATTTTTTCTATACGCGCCAAAGCCTCTTTAATCCTTTCCTCAGAAACTGTCAGTGCCATACGGATATAACCTTGGCCATATTGGCCAAAACCTACACCGGGGGTAGCAACAATATTTGCTTCCTTTAAAAGATGCGCAGCAAAACTTATCGCATCTGCTTTAGGAGGAATCTTTATCCAAACATAAAATGTTGCTTTAGGTTTATTTACCTTCCATCCCAAGCGGCTTAAACCGCTAACCAAAGCATTACGCCTTTGCTGATAAAGCTGGCACATTTTATTTATATAATCCTGGTTGCTGCGCAGAGCAGCCACTCCCGCCACTTGAATAGCCGAAAAAATTCCGGAATCAATATTGCTCTTTACTTTAGCTAACGCCGCCACTAATTGCGCATTACCGCATGCCCAACCAATACGCCAGCCAGTCATATTGTAAGTCTTAGATAAAGAATGGAATTCAATCGCTACATCTTTTGCCCCGGGAAGTTCTAAAATACTCGGCGGCCGATACCCATCATAAACCATTTCAGAATAAGCTAAGTCCGAAATAATAATAAGCTTATTTTTAGTAGAAAATTTTATCAATTCCGTATAAAAATCTTTCCCGGCGCAAGCGCCGGTTGGATTATTCGGATAATTAACAAATATAATCCTGGCTTTTCTGCGTACAGAAAACGGAATCTTCTTTAAATCCGGTAAAAAAGAATTCTCCTCAAGCAGAGGCATTAGATACGGTTTGCCCCCGGCAAGTATTGTCCCTCCTTTATAAGGCGGATAACATGGATCAGGAACAAGAGAAAAATCTCCGGGATTTAAAAAAGCCAACGGAAAATGAGCAATGCCTTCTTTGGAACCAATTAAAGGCAGAACCTCAGTTTCAGGATTAAGATTAACATTAAATCTTTGCTTATACCAATCTACAATTGCGCTGCGCAATACCGGCATCCCCTGGTCTAAGGCGTAGCGGTGATTAGCCGGATCCAGCGCTGCCTGACTCAAAGCATCAATGATAAATTTAGGCGTAGGCTGATCAGGATCTCCAATACCTAAATCAATAATATCCCTACCCTCAGCACGCGCTTTACGTTTGGCTTTATCAATCTCTAAAAACAGATACGGAGGTAATGACTGAACTTTTTTGGATAATTTAAACATGCCTATCCTTTCAAAACATCCTGCATGGAATAAAGCCCGGCTGGTTTTCCAAAAATCCATTTGGCCGCCTTTAAAGCCCCCACCACAAACAAATCACGTGAATGTGCCTGATGCTTAATTTCAATGCGCTCGGAATTACCACAGAAAACTACCTGATGATCACCAAAAATATCACCCAAACGAATTGAGTGCATCGGAATTTCTTTTTTCGTAACCTGAGCAATCACTTCCGCTAACTTTTTAGCTGTCCCGCTGGGAGCATCTTTTTTGGCTTTATGATGCGCCTCGATAATCTCTACGCTATAATCCGGGCCTAATCTCTTGGCAATCTCCGGCAGCATTGTAAATAAAACATTTACTCCTACGGACATATTCGGGGTGAAAACTACCGGCACTATTTTAGAGACTTCCTCTACTTTAGCTTTTTGGGTATCACTTAAGCCGGTAGTCCCCAACACACAAGCTTTTTTATATTTAGCCACGTAATCCAGATGAATATCAGCTGCTTCCGGTAAAGTAAAATCAACTAGTACATCCACTAAAAATAACCCATCTAAATTGGATGAAACTTTTAGTTTACCTAAATCCTTGCCAATCAAAGGAGTGCCTTTTTTTTCTAAAGCCAGCGCAACCTCAAAATCTTTATCCAATCCGGCAAGCTCATAAATCCGCCTGCCCATTTTGCCGCAAACACCGGTAATCCCTAGTTTAATCATAAAAACTCCTTTGCTTAAACTCTAAACACTAAACTCTAAATCCTAAACAAATTCTAAATCCAAAACTTAAATTTTTAAAACTAATGTTTTTAACTTCGAGTTTATAGTTTCGAGTTTGTTTAGAGTTTAGGATTTCGTGTTTAGGATTTTTACAATAGCCCATAATCCTTTAATGCTTTTTTCAATTTATCCAAGTTATCATCCGACATGCTGCACATCGGCAGGCGCAATCCTGCTTCACACATCCCCAATAATCCCATTGCCGTTTTTACCGGAATAGGATTAGTCTCTAAAAATACAGCTTTGATCAAAGGCAGTAATTTAAAATGCAATTCTTGAGCTTTTTTAATATCACCTTTGGCAAAAGCTGCCACTAAAGCAGCTACATCTGCCGGCACAATATTAGCCACTACGGAAATTATCCCAATGCCTCCAATACTTAATATCGGCAAAGTCAAACTATCATCTCCAGCAATCAAATCAAACCCTTTCGGACAAAGCAGTTTAATCCGTGACATCTGATCCAGGCTGCCGGAGGCTTCTTTGACCGCCACGATATTTTTGCAATCTTTCGCTAAACGCGCAATCGTCTCCGGTTCAATATTTACACCTGTGCGGCCGGCAATATTATAAAGAATAATCGGAATTTTAACCGACTGAGCAATAGCTTTAAAATGTTCATACAAGCCTTTTTGCGTAGGACGATTATAGTAAGGACTGACCTGTAAAGAAGCATCCGCACCTGCTTTGGCTGCTTGCTGAGTAAGCATGATTGCTTCCTGAGTGGAATTTGATCCCGTACCGGCAATCACCGGAACCCTCTTTTTTACCTGTTCAATAGTAATCCGGATTACCGCTTCATGTTCATCAAAATTTAAAGTAGCAGATTCTCCGGTTGTCCCGCATGGTACAATACCGCTAGTGCCATTTTTAATTTGAAAATCAATTAACTGGCGCAATCTTTTTTCATCAACAGTCAAACTCCCGCTGCTTTTAGCAGCAGAAAAAGGCGTAACGATGGCCACAATTGAGCCCTTAAACATAGTATTCTCCTTTGTAAACTATCCTCACCGCACCTGCTAACCAAACTTTTTTAAATTCGCCATCTTCTTTCTGAAAAGAAATTTTTAAAGTCTCCCCGCCTTGCGTGCAAACATTAATTAAACTGTCTAAGTTATTTTTTAAAGCAAAGACTAAAGCCGACGCCGTGCTTCCTGTGCCGCAGGCCAAAGTCTCATCCTCGACCCCTCTTTCATAAGTCCGCACCCGGATAGCATTACTTCCTATTTCTTCCACAAAATTTACGTTTGTTCCGCGCGGTGCAAATGTTTTATGGTTCCTTATATTAGAGCCGATATGTTTAACATCAATCCGTTCAATCCCATTTACAAAAATGACCGCATGTGGAACACCGGTATTAATAAAATTTACCTTAACCAATCTACCGCTAGTAATTAAAGGAATATCTAATTTTATGTCTTTAGGAGCGGTAAGTTGGACTTTAACCTGGTTACCGCAAACTTCAGTATTAATAATTCCGGCTAAAGTAAGCAACCTGGCTTTCGGCTTATCCATAAAATAAGCAGCGCAGCGGGAGCCGTTACCGCACATCTCCGCTTCAGAGCCATCAGCATTAAAAATACGCATCCTTAAATCCGCACCTTTGCATTTGCTAAGCAAAAGTACGCCATCCGCCCCTATGCCAAATTTTCGATCGCATAAAGTTTTAGCTAATTTAGGTAAATTCCCGGACAGCTTATCCGTAATTACGATAAAATCATTACCGCTACCCACCATTTTAGTAAACTTTATTTTTCTCATATCAACCTTTAATAAAATTCCCCGCGATTATTTCATTATGTATCAAATCCTGCGCTGTTTCTCTTTTCCTAATTACCACTGCTTTATTTTTAAAAACCATTACCTCAGCTGCGCGCGGACGTGAATTATAATTACTAGACATGCTAAATCCATATGCCCCGGCGCTCATTACCGCCAGATAATCCCCTTCTTTAACCTTGGCAATTAAACGCTCTTTGGCTAAAAAATCACCACTTTCACAGATCGGCCCGACAACATCAGCTTTTTCAGTTGCAGAAATCTTAGCTAAAGGCCAGATATTATGATAAGCAGAATACAACGCCGGGCGAATCAAATCATTCATCCCGCCGTCAATAATAATAAACTTTTTCTTCGGAGTTTTTTTAATATACAATACTTTTACTACCAGAATCCCGGCATTTCCTATAATAAACCTGCCTGGCTCCATAATTATTTTTAGCCCGGTTTTTTGCAACAGCGGGACAATCTGATCAGCGTAAATCTGGGCGGTTTGCGGATCTTCACGATCGTAGATAATTCCTAATCCGCCTCCGATATTTAAATATTCCAACTCAATACCTTTATCTTTCAGGCGCCGGATAAAATTAGAAACTTTTTTAATCGCCTCCACAAACGGTTCACTCTGGGTAATCTGCGATCCAATATGGATATGTAAACCACAAATTCTTAAGTTTTTAAAATTATTACGCAACAATAATATTTTATAGGCACTCTCCAGATCAATCCCGAATTTATTGGTAATTTTTCCCGTAGATATATATTTATGGGTTTTGGCTTCCACATCCGGGTTAATCCGGATGGCTACGCGGGTAACTTTATTTAATGCTTTGGCAATCCGGTTGATATTCTTCAGTTCAGCTAAAGATTCAACATTAAAAAATAGTATTCCTTTATTGATTGCCGCAGAAATTTCCTGGTCTGTTTTACCTACTGAAGCATAAACGATTTTTTGCGCAGGACAACCAGCTTTTTGCGCCCGGAATAACTCTCCTCCGGAAACAATATCTAACCCTGCCCCTTTAGCAATCAAAGCTTTTAATATGGACAGGTTGGAATTGGCTTTTACCGAATAACAAATAAGAGGATTAATTCCGGCAAATGCAGCTTTTAATTTTAAATAGTGGTCAGTGAGCGTGTGATAACTATAGACATAAAGCGGAGTTTTAAATCTTTTCGCTAAATCTTCTACCTTTATATTTTCGCAGTAGAATTTATTCTTTTTATATTTAAAATCGTGCATTTATTCCTTAATTAATTACTTCTGGTTTGATCAAACTAATCTTGCAGTTTCCTGCTCCACTTACTCAACTGCTTAGCGACCAACTTAGGATTAGTGCTGCCATAAGAAGACTTCAGAATTACAGAAGTCCGGGCATTAAGTATCTTACGGATATCCAAAGCTAGCTTATCCGAATATTTCTTTAATTCCTCGTTAGATAAACCGGAAATCTTTTTTCCTTTATCTAAACAACCCACTACCATTTTGCCGACAATATCATGCGCCTTTCTATAAGATACCCCTTTTTTAATCAGGTATTCTACGATATCCACGGAAAACAATGACTCATCTTTTACTTTGCTGGCAATTGCCTCTTTTTCTATTACAATATTACCAAAAAGCGCCATAAAAATTTCCAGTATATCTTTAATCGTATCTACCGCATCAAAAAGCGGCGG
>JAPLLZ010000068.1 GCA_026387265.1 Candidatus Omnitrophota bacterium | reverse complement strand
TCAATATGCCCTCTCTGTCTTCCATAACGCCTCCTTGTAACGTTATGGATATATTATCAGATTAGGACATTCTCATTTTGGTCAATTAGGACATTACCATATTGGGGTTACAGAATTAGGCGTCTTCCCGCTCCTCCGGACTAATCTCTTCGATTTTTCTTACAATCTTGATTCTATAGCCATCCACCGCATCCTTTAAACTTAGACGGGTAATAATTTTACAGCCATTTCATTATTTGTACGCCCGCTTTGCCTTTTCCTCAGGAGTACGCGAGAGGCGCTTGCCTTAGTTTCTCCGGATGCTTCAATCAGCGTCCCTGCGCGTATCGCTCCGCTTGTTTCAAGCAGAAAACAATACTCCCTTCTTGAAACTGAAATAAAAGAAGATTATATCTTATTGGATAATGCCGCAGCGCAAGAATACTCAAAAAGCTGGATTGATTCAGATTATAATAGGATTTTCTCGAGCGAGCCTATATTTTTGTATAAAAAGAAGGGTCAATAACTTTACGCTGACATTTTTATCAGAGTTTTATCAAATCATAATCAAGGCTGCCTAAACCTAAATCCTGGGCGTACTTCAGCAGGTTAAGGCCGTCTTGTTTGGGATGTGCCTCTTTAAAGATATTTTTACCGCAGGCCTCATTTACCAGATCAAAACTTGCTTTATCGATACTCACCGGATCTGATGAAGCAAAAATTCCCACATCCGGGGCGATGCGCGGATTCTCCATCCCCCAGCAGTCACATTCCTGATTTATCCGTACGGCAAAGTTGATAAAGACTACCTTCCCTTTTTTGCTCTTTAAAACTGCCAAACTATACTCCGCAATTTTCTGCTGCACATCATCTCCGGATTCAATATCTATAAACATCGCCATGCTGGGACAGACAGCAATGCAGCTTGCGCATCCAATGCATTTTTTGCGGACAAGTACCGATTTCTTATTTTTGATCTGGATTGCCCCAGCCGGGCAGATTATCGCGCATTCACCGCAGCCCGTACACTTATCCGCATAGACTACCGGCGCTACATCGCAATGCTGGGCAAGTTTCCCTTCTCTTGTAGCGCAGCCCATCCCGATATTTTTTAATGCGCCGCCGAATCCGGTTAAAATATGGCCCTTGAAATGGCTTACCGTCACAAGCGCATCGATATCTATAAAGAAACGCGCAATTTGGGCTGTTTTGATTAATTTCCCACCGACAGAAATATCAATGACGTCTTCTTTTTTGTTATCATCAGGAATAAATATGTCTATCCCTACAGCTTCTTTAGTAAATCCGTGCTCATAAGCAAGCGCCAAATGTTCTTTGGAATTAAGGCGCCGTCCGCGGTAGAGTGTATTTGCGTCCGAAAGTAGCGCACTCGCTCCTTTGCTACGAATCCCGTCGCAGATTACGCGCAAATCATGCGGCCTGACAAATCCGGTATTACCTTCTTCGCCAAAATGCACCTTTACCCCGACTTTGTCTTCTTTACGGATAAAATCCAGTACCCTGCTTTCCGCAAGCAGTTTATTGAGCTGCTTATTTACGGCAGCGGCATCATTGCCGTCATTTACCGCTACGAAATATACCTTACTTTTCATATCCAGCCCGCTATTTAGATACAGAAGATGATTTTTTAACAACGCCCCAATATATCAATGCCCCCAAAAAGTGAAGAAAAATAAGCACCAAGATCCAGACGATCTTCTCATTAGGCTGCCTGAATTCCCTTTTCACGCAGTCTATGATCATGCAAATCCAGAATGCAATGGTGAAAATCACCAGCGCCGCGATGAGAAGAACGAATAAGATTACCGCGAGTATGCCGAATAACGCCATAACCCCCCCCTTTTTTGATCCTAATGATACGTTTATAGAATGCTGCGGCTTATCATTTTTTCCTCTTACCCCTGCAGTTAATTTCGGGGGAGGATAAATCATTCTTTCATTGTTTTACTTCAAAACCTATTTTTTTAAAAAGTTTAATGGCTATCTTATCGTTTTCAGATAATGCTATTCTTATTTCTTCGACATGAACTTTATCGCATAAAGATAGTGCCTTTTCCAATAACTGATAACCTATCCCCCATCCCCGAAAGGGAATTCTTACGATAAAATTCAACAAGGTACATATTCTATGCGAAGGATTATCGGCTCCAAAGAATAAACTAATATTTCCGATGCTCCAATTGTTAATTCTGGCACTGATATTATATAACCCTTTGGGATCGCTAAAATCTCCGGGTATTTCATTGAATCTTTGATACAAACAAAAATTGTTTACTTCTTTTATATTTTTTATAACCGGCTGGCCAAAAAAAAGTGCTATTTGATTCTTGATGATTTTGCTAAAAAAACACCGGTATAACTTCATTCCTTGTAGTTCCATCAATATTTTACAGATAAAATGTTTAGCCCTATACTTCAGAGTCCATATTGATAATTTTAGCCTACCGATGATTAAACTTCTTGACCTTAATCTTGCATCGTCTGACCTAAACCACGCTTTGCCTCTTTTAACCTCTGTTACTTTCCCCAAGATATTCTGCGCCGAAACTCCGCCGGCATCACCCGCTTGGCCATTTATGCTCCCTCTATCGCCAATTGTTACAATATATAATTCACCGCCCTTTTCATATTTTTTTACTAAACGGTGAGCGTAAGCCCAATTTGCATATTTATAAAGGACTATGTCACCTATCTTGAGATCTTCCGGAGTAATAGGTTCAATTTTTAAGCTATCCCCGGCCCAAATTACAGGGAACATACACCAGCTAACAGCCTTAAAACTTATTTTATTATTGTTAATAAGAATACTGCTAACTTCACTTGGTAAATCTATTATGGAAAGAGAATCCGCTAATACTGAACCTCCTCCCAGTGCAGATATTTGATTTTTATTCTCATCCCCTGGTTTATTACTGATTATAATTACTTTTTTCATCTATAGGGGGCATTTACCTTCTAGAATGCTATTATATCCTGCATCAATTGGACGAAATTTTAAGAACCTTAATCTTTTATCTAGCGAAATCCCGCCTATTTTGTCGGGACGCAACTGGCTGTATGCGGAAGAGGCGGAAAAGCTGTATCGAGAACTGGCTTTAGCCACTTAAACCACTCTTTTACTTTGTCGGCGAGATACTTATTGCTGTAATTAGACCTTCTCTTTCGCAATAGCACGAACAATATCTTTCTTTGTAATCACACCTACTAACTTATCTTTATCTACCACGGGTAGATAATAAATCTCCTTTTCAATCATTAAAGTAGCAACGTCCTCTATTTCTGTATTAGGGTTAATAGTAACGACGTCTTTTTCCATAATGCTGGATACTTTACTTGCTGTAATCTTTTTTATTTCTTCATTATATCTCGCAGTTCCCAGAGTGAGAAACCCAAAAGAAAGATTGATAAAAGTTGGCAGATGCACTTTTTTATCCTGAAAAATCACGCCTTCTTCCTTCACAACTCCCAATAATTTTCCGCTCTTATCTACTACTGGAGCACCGCTTATGTTTTGCTTCATAAACAATTCTGCCAACCGATGAATATCCATTTCAGGGCTAACCGTAACAACATTTTTTGTCATTATATCTTTTATCAACATAGGCCCTCCTTATTTTTTAATTATATCGCTTCCATTTCAAATTGTGGGATAAAACAAAACCCTCTGTAATACCTGTCTACCGACGGGTAGATATTCTATCACAGAATGTTAGAAAATTAACTGCCCCGCTTGGACGGTTTTCGAACCACAAGACAAGAAGTTGTCCTGCTAATAAAACTCTATAAACACCGCAAAAAGGGCATTTTGCTATCTTTAGGCGAACCGTTTATTTAAAATCAATGAATTGTGCTTGGTT
>JAPLLZ010000035.1:42669-47298 GCA_026387265.1 Candidatus Omnitrophota bacterium | reverse complement strand
TTTAGGCAAAAAATCTCTAGGGCAGGCAAGCCCTAAACCTAAAGAAACCGCATTTGAACTATGTCCGCTGGTAAAAGGATCGTATTCTGATTCATCTTTTGAAGGAAACCCGCTTAACCCCTGATACTGCCTTAGTGTGGAAAAATTAGAATTACGTCCGGTTAATATTTTATGCGCATAAGCCTGATGGCCAACATCAAAAATAATTTTATCTTTGGGGGTATTTAAACAATAATGCAAGGCCACAATTAATTCCACCGCCCCTAAACTAGAAGCTAAATGCCCTCCGGTTTGCGAAACCACATCCATCAACCTCCGGCGGATTTCTGCGCTAAGGCCCACAAGCTGATCCGGGCTTAGTTTTTTTAAATCCAAAGGCGAATTTATGTTCTCTAAAAACATACTTTATTTTTCTTCCGTATCGGTATCATCAAACTTTTCTAAAGTAATTTTATTGTCTTTTTTCATTAACATTTCTACTTTTCTCTGTGCCTCGGAGAGGGTTAAAGAACAGGATTGCGCAAGTTTAACTCCTTCTTCATATTTTTTAAGCGACTCACCTAAAGTAATCTTTCCACTGGAGAGATCTTCAACAATTTTCTGTAATTTTTTTAAATCTTCTTCAAATAATGTCTTCTCTTTCACCCCGCCCTTCCTTTCTTATTGCACCAACCCCTTGGAAGGGCTGGGTTCATTGCTAAACACCTCCTGAACTAGACTAATAAATGCTCCTTTATGCAAAATTGTCTTTAATTTATCTCCTGGTTTTATTAAAGAAGAGTCTTTGATAATGACACCTTGCGGCATCACCATACTCAAACTGTAGCCGCGGGATAGAATGGATAACGGACTCAATGCTTCCAGCCTCTGGATTAATGAACTGCTGCGTTGCCCGGCCAATTCCAGAGAATTACGCATATTAGAATTTAACGCCGAGAACAATTCATCAATCTGCTGTTGTTTTTCGAGCAAGCGATCGCGCGGGCTCTTGAGCATATGCGTAAGCGCAATGAGCCTGTTTTTTAAATCACCAACTATATCATTAATGGAAAGGCTTAGTTCATATTTGAACCCGTCTAACTGGGCTAATAAGGCGTTCTTTTTATCGACAATAATTTTAGCTGCTGCGGATGGCGTCTCCACAAAAACATCCGCCACCAAATCTGATAAAGTAGTATTTATTTGGTGGCCAACTGCAGAAATAACTGCAAGCCTGGAATTATAGATGGCCCGTACCACAATCTCCTCATTAAATGACCAAAGATCCTCTGCGCTACCTCCTCCGCGGCTAACAATAATTAAATCTATATTTTTTAGGCTATTTAAATCTGCAATTGCCTCGGCGATCTCGCTGGCTGACTGCTCACCCTGTACGCGTACAGAGCGTAAAACCACATCCACACAAGAAGCCCCTTTTTTAAGAATCTGCAGAATATCACGCACTGCCGCCCCTTTGCTTGAAGTAACTATTCCCACCGTAAAAGGCATCTGGGGAAGCGGTTTTTTGTGGTCAACAGCAAACAGCCCCTCTTCATCTAATTTTTTCTTTAATTGTTCAAAAGCTAATTGTTGCGCGCCGATCCCTTTAGGCTCTATTCTTTCGACAATAATTTTATATTGCCCGCTGGGTCCATAAACATCAACCTTCCCAAAGCAAACAACCTTTAAACCATCCTCAAGCTTAAACTTCAGGCTTTTATTGGCGTAGGCAAACATCGCCGCCCCAATTAAAGAACTTTGATCTTTTAATGAAAAATAGAAGTGCCCGCTAGTTGCCGCTTTAAAATTAGAGATCTCACCTTCCAGCCAAATTTCACCGACCTGCACCTCGAGCAACCCCTTAATTACTTGAGTAATTTCAGAAACAGTATAAATATGTTTATGGCTTTGACTAGCGCAGGCTAAACCACCGCTCTCTAGCTTGTGGCTTTGCTTATTGGAAGGCAAACCATAGTTTTCTAACTTATTTATTTTCGGCATTAATTGCCTCTTTAGGTAAAGCTTTATCTTCCGATTTAACTTCAACCGGAACGGGCTTTTCTTCAGGCTTGGCTTCGACGGCTTTTGGCTCTACAGGCTTCTCCTCCGGCTTAACTTCAACCGGCTTCTCTTCGGCCGACAAGGCCGCGCCTGTCTGCCGGTCAGGCAGGTTTTGGCTTCCATTAACCAAAACCGCCGGTGAAACAGATTTTGCTTCTACGGATTTCTCACTTAATTTAGTCTCCGCCGTTTTTTCTTCGACTTTAATTTCAGTAGTTTTTATCTCCAGCTTAACTTCAGCGGGCTTTTCTTCAGGCTTGGCTTCGACGGCTTTTGGCTCTTCGGGTTTCTCTTCCGATTTAACTTCAACCGGAGCGGGCTTTTTCTTAAAAACTAAAAGCTGAACTGAATAAGGACTCATTTCCACTGTCTCAGTATACCCCTGATTAAAATCTACATCTTTTTCCATGGTGGGTTTAAATTCACAATTGCGGCTGCAGCTGCTATCTATCACATACTGGCTCAATGTATAGGTGTCTTTTACATTTTTTAAAGAAATTTTAATCTTGCGATTGGCAGTAGAAAATTTATTCGCCAAATTATACAGTTCTATGGCCCGGCTAAGCATTCCTTTGGTCTTGGCGCTTAAGCGCAAGGTGACAAGATTAAGCTGCCCGGTAAGGATTTTTTTCATGCGATCGGATTTAATTATGCCTAAAATTGCCTTTTGTTCAACGCTATTTAAATAAACTATATTATGTGAGATATAATTCATTGCCGACTGCGGATCAACGTAGTTGTAAATAAGCAACGCCAGATAATCTGTAGAACAAGTAGGGATGACCCCCACAAAATCATCGCTGAATTTGGTAGTCAACAAATCCTGCCCTAGAAGGCCAAATAATCGCCAAACATTGTAATTAATTTTAGCATGCCCTTTATTCTCCCGCCGGGCCGGATCAAATGTAAAAATGCCCAAGTTCCTGATCGCCCCCACTTCATTATCCCCAAAATCCTCCAGGCAGAAATATGTCTGATAGTCTATTCCGGCTTCATACATATTTTTAAGCCGCCCCGGTATATAACTGGCAGAAATATACGCATTTTTATCTCTTGCCGCTAAAATATTTGCTGAACCGTCAAAGCTCCATTCATCAACCAATAATGGAATATTGCTGCTGAATTTAAAATAAGTCAGCAAGTCGCGGATGAGTTTAAAAAAAGGTTTATTATAGATTGTATCCTGCTTTTCTTCCGCCGGGTCACTGGAATAAGCATGCCAGGAGATAAAATCTAATGGCAGACGGTAACTATAGCAATACTTTATCAACTCATAGATTAAACTACGTTCAGGTGAAAGTATGTTATTAGGTTCAATATTCCTAAACCAAGCACTCACCGAAGGCCCACCTAAAGGTATCTGTATCTTAGTTTCCTGGCGTAATTCTTTCACCGCCTCGCCTATAATCCGGTAAAGATTAAAATATTCCGCTTTTTGGCCCAAAAAGAAATCGCTAATATCCGGGGCATTCCAAACTTCATACCAAATATTGTATTTCTTTTCGCAGCTAAATTTACGAATAACATCTTTAACCAAAACTTTATATGCTTTTAAATTATGCGGGGCACTATTCTTATCCAATACTGTGCCTAATCTGTTAGGGGTACCAAATAAATCTAAAATTACCGTACCCCCGCTATCGCTTATTTTTTTAATTATTTCTTCGTAATTATTGAGGAGTTTCTGGTAGGCATCTTTATCATCAGCTAATTGCTGGATCTCCCAAAGATTATATTGAATACGGTAGAAATTACGCAGGCCCAGGTCTGCCTGCCAGGTGTTTATAACATCCGCTGATGCTAATGTCTGCGGCAAGGTCTTATCGCTGTGCTTTCCCCGGCCGCTTAAATCTATGCTTGGTTTATATATATTCGGGAGACTGACTGTTGGAGAACTTAAATCCAGGTTAAGTTCTAAATTTTCTGAAAGCTGAGCATAAGAATTACTTAAGCAGCAGGGTAAAGAAAAAATCAAAAATAATAAAGCACCATATGCAATAACCGGTAGTCTTTTAATCATTTAAATTTTTTTCTGAATTCTTAAAATAGAGCGCGCCTTACCAGTTGCTTCATCTATTTCTACAAGCGCACCATGCAATTGAACATTCCCTTCGGCAACTTCAAACCTGACCGGGATAGAGCTCAAAAAACGCGTAAGCACATCTTCCACTCTTCTGCCAATTACTGAATCATAAGGACCGGTCATGCCTACGTCGGTAATATAGGCAGTCCCTTGCGGCAGTATCTTTTCATCGGCAGTTTGAATATGTGTATGCGTGCCTAAAATAGCCGACACCTTACCATCCAAATACCAACCTAAAGCGATTTTTTCAGAAGTAGCTTCCGCATGTATATCGACGATGATAATTTTAGTTTCTTTGGCCAACTCTTCAGCAGCCTTAAGCACAGTTTTAAATGGGCATTCCAGCGCCTCCATAAAAACCCGGCCGTTAGCATTAATTACCCCAACCTTAATTCCATTTTTGGCTTTAAATACACTTGCGCCACGGCCAGGCGCCCCGCTAGGAAAATTAAGCGGCCGCAAAATTCTTTCCTCTTGATTAATCAACTCAAAAATTTCAGGCTTCT
>JAPLLZ010000035.1:25351-42642 GCA_026387265.1 Candidatus Omnitrophota bacterium | reverse complement strand
AGTAAGCACATCCACTCCGGCAGCAAAAAGCTCAACGGCCACCCGGGAAGTAATTCCTGAGCCGCCAGAGGAATTTTCAGCATTAGCAATTACAAAATCAATTTGTAATTCCTGCTTAAGAGGAACAACCAATTTTTTAATTGCTTCTCTACCCGGGCTACCGACAATATCTCCGATAAAAAGTATTTTCATAATTTTAATGAGCGCTTAACTTACGAACACCTACCTGCCGGTAGGCAGGTGATAGTGTGAGTAAGTTAATGCGCGAATTAACCCCACACCCAGATATTAATCTACATAGTGGTTATTCTCTGGGTGTGGGGTAAGTTCAGGCGGATAAGTTATGTCGCTTAAATTATTTTTCTGCTCCATAACTTATGCCCTCACTTATTTAGCATATTCAATCGTACGCATTTCACGAATTACGGTAACTTTTATCTGTCCGGGATACTCCATTCCTTCTTCAATTTTTTTACGGATATCTCTACACATAGTCACCGCTTCATTATCATTTATTTTCTCCGGCTGCACAATTACCCGAATCTCGCGGCCAGCCTGAATAGCAAAAGATTTTTCCACTCCCTTAAACAAGTTGGCAATTGATTCCAGCTTATCCAGACGTTTTACGTAAATTTCTAGCGTTTCTCTTCTGGCACCGGGCCGGGCCGCACTTACCGCATCAGCAGCGATCGCTAAAACCGCATACATCGTCTGCGCAGGTGCCTCTTCATGGTGCGATTCAATTGCCGCAACTACTTCCGCACTTTCATTATATTTTTTGGCCAGGTCAGCACCTAACTTAGCATGTGTGCCTTCCACCTGATGATCTACAGCTTTACCAATATCATGCAGAAGCCCAATTCTGCGACCAAGTTTAAAATCTAAACCCAACTCCGAAGCCATAATTCCTAATAGAAAGGAAACTTCCTTGGAGTGCTGCAAAGCATTTTGTCCGTAGCTGGTACGGTATTTCAACCGGCCTAAAAGCTTAATTATCTCAGGATGTAACCCGTTAACTCCGGCTTCAAAAGCTACCCGTTCGCCTTCTTCACGGATTTTCTCATCCATCTCTTTCTTGGTTTTTTCCACAATCTCTTCGATCCGCCCGGGATGAATCCTGCCATCGGAAATAAGCTTCTCTAAACTTAAGCGGGCAATCTCCCGGCGCACAGCATCAAATCCGGACAAAGTTACCGCGCCCGGAGTATCATCAATAATTACATCTACCCCCGTAGCCATTTCCAGCGCCCGGATATTCCTTCCTTCCCGGCCGATAATCCTCCCCTTCATCTCGTCATTAGGCAGGGTTACTACACTCACTGTTGACTCTACAGTGTGTTCCGCTGCACAACGCTGAATAGCTAAACTTACAATTTCCCGAGCCTTCTTGTCTGCAATGGTGCGCACCTCTTCTTCTTGGCGCCGGATGAAAACTGCTTTTTCATTATTTAATTCTTCGTTTAACCGGCCTAATAAAATTTGCTTGGCCTCCTCTGCAGATAAAGAAGCAATTTTTTGCAGGCGCTCTTTTTCTTCCGCCACCAAAGCATGCAGTTGATTCTCTTTTAATTTTAAAGATTCTTCATGCTTCTTAATAAGGTCATTACGCACCTCGACTTCTTTTTCTTTTTTTTCCACTAAATCAATCCGCCGGTCGATATTTTCTTCTTTTTGGGTTAATCTTTTCTCAAGATTAACAATCTCCAGCTTACGATCTTTAATTTCACGCTCAAAATCCTGGCGCATGCGGTACAAAAGATCTTTAGCTTCCAACTCAGCCTCCCGGCGTTTATCTAAAACATCTTTCTTGGCTACATCCAGGATATACTCAGCTTGAAGTTCGGCGCTTTTAACTTTTTTTTCTGCGATATATTTTCTTAGGAAGTAACCACAATATGCGGCAACCAAGGCAACAAACAAAGGCACTACTATGTTAAGAACCATTTCTCTTCCTCCCGTTTAACCTTAATTATTCTAATGTGCAGCTTTTTTAGGAGTTCTAGGAAAAGATAACTTTCTTGACGCTTACATCATAGCAGGTGGTGGGGACTAGGGGTAAGATTTGGAAATCAAAAGCCAAACCTATAGAAGGTGTTTTTTCAGAAAGATTAAACAAGAAACGATCATAGCAACCTTTACCGCGTCCCAGACGGTTGCCTTTTTTGTCAAAGGCGAGTCCGGGAACAATAACAAGATCCAGGTCCTCTGGCTTAACCTTGGCTTGCGCCGTCGGCTCTAAAACACCATAAGGCCCTTTTTTTAATTTTGCATGATCTTCTAATATAGCTGGCTGCATAGTTTCTTTATCTTTTCTGCAAACTGGCACGCATATAAGCTTGCCTATCTTTTTAGCTTCCCTAATCATTTCTTCAGTATTAACTTCACCACCAAAAGCAATGTAAAACATCACTATCTTGGCCTGTTTAAAAACCTTATTCCTTAAAAGTTTACTGGTAATTAACCTACTTTTTCGGCTTCGGTCTTCCTCCTTCTGTGTTTTTAATCTTAAAAGGATTTTACTACGTATTTGAGCTTTTGTCAATCCCGCACCTTTTGCCTTATTCATATCTTTTAATCTATCAATACTTTTGCGTCTTTTAATATTAAAAAGGTGCAGGATCAACATAACTAGCCTATAAACAAGTCTCCCCCTCGTGGGAATGCCCTTTGTCTTCAAACGGAACTTCTTTTCCCTGTTTTTGATAATAATCCTTCAGTGCCGAACGCAACGCCTCTTCCGCTAAAACTGAACAGTGCATCTTTTTAGCCGGCAGTCCGCCTAAGGCTTCTGCAACAGCAGCATTAGTAACCTGCAAAGCTTCTGCGATAGTTTTACCTTTAACCATCTCAGTAACCATTGAGCTGGTCGCCACAGCCGCGCCGCAGCCAAAAGTCTTAAACTTCACGTCCACAATCACTTCCTTCTCTATTTTTAAATACATTTTCATTACATCGCCGCAAACTGGATTCCCTACCGTACCAATACCGCTGGCGTTGACAATCTCGCCCACGTTACGCGGATTGGTAAAATGCTCCATGACTTTTTCGCTATAAGGAAGTTGCTCTGCCATATTATTTCATGATCAACTTATGCGGCTTAGTTGATTTATCAAAATTTTTAGGTTTTTTTATTTCCCGCAAAGATGCTAATTTCCGGTTTGTATCCAACTCTTTATAAATTAAAACCCAGGCACAATCTTTTTGATTATCTACTTCGCATTTACCCTGGTTAACTCCACCGCAAGGCCCGTTAAGCAAGCTTTTCGGGCAAAGCGTAATCGGGCATATCCCGCCAGTTTCAGCTAAAACACATTCTGCGCACATTGAGCATTTCTCAAAAAAGTTACCTTGTGCATCCATCACTGCGCCAAACAATGAATCACAGGCAGGAAAAACAGCTAATCCCAAGCGGTCATTATCTTTAAACGACTGTACACCTAAACCGCAGGCCAGAACTAAAACCGCCTCGGATTGGCGTAAAACTGCCAAACTTTTAGCCAACTCTGCTTTAAGTTTAGCCGCAACGCAAGGAGCAGAAGGAATACATGCGCCGGTAATTATTTTTCCGGCATTCTCCAGTTCCCGCTGAATCTTGTCTACTTCTGGCTGGCCGCCACTTTTACAAGTAGTCGCACATTCACCACAACCTAACAAGAATATTCTATTATACCCTTTTAGGCTGGACAATAAATCTTTGAGCGGCTTTTGCTGGCTGATAATCATATTAGAAATTTTAGCATACTTTCATTCCCCGCTCAAGGCAAAAAGAAAAAGTTCTTTATTCACTACGGAAATATTCTTCCATCGTCTCAAAAAATTCTTTACTTTTATTTCTTTTTTCGCCAATAATATCTTCCAGTTCTAAATCCTCCAGCTCCTCAAGAGCACCACTGCTTTGCACATCGACAAACTTTTCCAGCAATCCGCCTTGCTCTAGAAAGCGGGAAACCTGAGTAAATACTGAGCCACCTCCATCCATAAAACTACGTGGGGAGCGATCCAGGTGAGGTTTTAACAAAAATAAATTTACCTTAGCTCGCGTAGCAGCCACATAAAATAAGCGCCGCTCTTCTTCAATCTGTTCATCTGTTTCTAATGATAAATAGGAAGGCAGGTGTCCTTCGGCGACATAAATTAAAAACACGGTGTGCCATTCCAACCCTTTGGCTGAATGTATTGTTGAAAGGGTAAGCGGATCATCATCTTTATCCTGCCGGGCAGGCTCAACCAGCATTCTTTCCGGAGGTTCCAAAGCCATATCTACTAAAAATTGCTCGGTCGATTTATAACGTTGAGCAATTCTTAATAATGAATCCAAATCATTTAAACGTTTATTAAAATCATCATACTTAATTTTTAGTAACGGTTGATAGTAACCTAGAAACCTTTCGATGATCGACGCTGGGCTATCACGCTCCAGGCTTACATCTTTCAATAACTCAAATAGTTTTTTAAGCTCATCGTTTTTCTGCCAAAGTTCTTCCAACTTAGACTTATCTAAAATTGCCTCAAGAATTTTAGCTGCGGTTTTCGGGCCAATCCTGGGAATCAACAAAAGAGCACGCAGCCAACTTACCTGATCATGCTGGTTATAAACAATCCGCAAATAACTCACCAAGTCCTTAATGTGTGCCGCTTCGACAAATTTCTGCCCCCCGTATTTTGCAAAAGGAATATTCCGGCTGGCTAATTCAATTTCTAAATCATTGGAATGCCATCCGGAACGAAAAAGCACGGCGATATCTTTTAACGCTGCGCCTTCTTCCCTTAATTCCAGGATTTTTTCTGCCACAAAAACGGATTGTGCGTTTTCATCCGGACAATCAATAAAAACCGGAGCCGTCCCTCCCTGTTTTTTAGTATAAAGATTCTTCTCAAATTTTTCTTTGGCTTGAGCGATAACGGCATTGGTTAAATTCAGGATCGGTTGGGTAGAACGATAATTTTCTTCCAAAGTAATAATTTTTGTGCCTTTAAATATTTTGGGAAAATCAATGATGTTCTTAAAATTTGCCCCCCGGAATGAATAAATACTCTGCGCATCATCACCTACCACCATAATATTAGCGTGATCGGCCGCTAACAAACAAGCAATGTGCGCCTGGAGTTTATTGGTATCCTGATATTCATCGACCATTATATACTTATATTTACCGCTTAGGCTGGCGCGCACCAATTCATGTTTAGTCAGCAGGTTTTTTAAAAAAACCAGCAAGTCATCATAATCCAAAAGTGACTTTTGGCGCTTATATTTATTATATCCATCGCGTATTTTTTTAATCTCTTCGGAAAATTCAATAAACTGCGGGTACTCATCCATCAGCACACCGGAAATTTCTTCGGATTTATTCACGCTTTTGGAGATTACTTCCAAAATAGCATGTTTACGCGGAAAACGTTTTTCGCTTTTATGAAAGTTTAATTGTGTACGAATCAAGTTCACTGCATCTTCCGCATCAGCTTGGTCAAGAATAGTAAAGTTATTGCTAATTTCCAAAAGTTTGGCGTATTTTCTTAAAATCATGTTGGCAAAAGAATGAAATGTCCCGCCGGAAACATGTTTGCAGCGCTCATCCAACAGGAGGCTGGCCCGGCGCAGCATTTCCTCTGCGGAACGCCGCGTAAAAGTTAATAGAAGGATGTTCTCCGGAGCAATGCCTTGTTCAACTAAATAGGCAACCCGATGTACTAATACACGTGTCTTTCCGCTTCCGGCGCCGGCAATCACCAAATGCGGGCCGGTAATAGATTCAACGGCTTTAAGTTGTGCAGGATTTAATTCCTGATGATAATCTATTTTTTTCATCCCACACCTTCCCAATATTCAACTGTTGAAGACATTAAGTTTAATAAGTTAATTAAAAAATAAAGTGCGGGATTCATATGCTAATGTCCATTTCTATAAAATCTCGGTCTTTTAAATTTACCTAGCTTATTCTTCACAAGCTATTGGCTTATTAACTCTTTTTTAGGATGCTTTATTAATTGGATTTGATATACGCTCGATTAATCTTTTGTTGGGCAGTCGGCCGATCGTCAGCATTAGTCGAAGTGTTTTCAATTTTCTGCACTACATCCAAGCCTGCAACAACTTCACCAAAAATAGTATGGCGCATATTCAACCAGGGTGTTTTAGCGCAAGTAATAAAAAACTGGCTGCCGTTTGTATTGGGCCCAGCATTAGCCATAGCTAGTATCCCAGGGCCATCAAAGGTAGCCGCTGGTGTTACTTCATCTTCAAAAGGCTTGCCCCAAATTGATGTACCGCCGGTTCCTGTTCCCGTAGGGTCTCCGCCCTGGATCATAAAACCCTTAATTACCCGGTGAAAAATTAAACCATTATAATATCCTTTTTCCACCAGCTTGATAAAATTCTCACAAGTCTTGGGCGCAACTTCAGCTTTAAGCTGAATTTCGATATTTCCCTGATTAGTTTCTAATACAACGATTTTTTCTTCCATCGCAAAAGCTCCTCCATAATAAAAAGTTAACCCAGAAATTAATAATGCCATTATAATCTTCATTCTCATAGCTATTCCTTTACCTCCTCCTTCTTTTCCTGCTGTTGGGGATTTTTTACCTCTTTCTCCGACGCTGCATCCGGAGTTTTAGTTTCCTCTGGTTTAGGTTTAATTGCTTCTTCCGACTTAGTTTCTTGAGAAGCTGCCTCCCCGGGAAGCTCTTCTAGAGATTGATTCTGACCGGTTGGCAAGCTTTCCTGGTTGGTTTCTTCTTTTATAATTTCAGCTGGTTTCTTGATTTCTTCCTGGGGGTTTTCTTCTTTAACCTGCTCTATTTTAACCTCTACTACAGGAATAGTTTCTTGAGCCAAGGGTATTTTTTTATCCTGCTCCTGGCGCAAATGTGTAATTTCTACAGCGAAGCTTTTTAACTTTTCCTGAGTGGCTTCCAACTCTTTTTCTAACTCCGTATATTCTTTATTCAACTGATTAAACTCTAATTTAGGAACCCACTCGCTAATTTTTTCTTTACGATTAAATTCCGCAATTGTCGCTAAATGTTCATTAATCGTCTTAAGTTGGCTTTCCAGCTGATGCTTCTGCGCCTGCAGCTGATCTTCTTTAAGCCGACAGGCCATATCTTTTGCTTCTAAAGTAGATTTTATTTCACGCATCTCGCGGGTTAAATTTACATTTTTAGTAAACTCCTCCTGCAATTCATGTTCTTTGGTCAAAAATTTGCTATTTAAATCTGCATTCTCTGTTTTAATCTTAGATAATTCCGCCTCCGCTTTAGCCACCCATTCTTCTCTACGTTTAAGCTCGACAAGAAATTCCGCCTCTTTTTCTTGCGTCGCCACGACTCCGGATTTTTCACCTACGCAAGCAGATTTAGCCTCCTCTAGCTGGCTTTCTAATTTAGCTACCTGGCTTTGTAAACGTTGAATTTTTTGTTCTTTTCCGGCATCTTCCGTAGGAAGTGCTTTATCTTGGATTTTTTGTTTTTTGGAAGTTTCCGCATTACCGGTAGTAAACACCCCAAAAACAGCATAGATAACCATGCCCACGCCCAAGACTACTAAGATTTGCATAATGAGCATCATTTTAATTTTTCCTTTCCTTCTGAGGAACCCTGCGCATCCTTACGTATATTTTTACCCACAACAGGAGAAACGATGCCAATCGTCCGCAATTTTTTTAAACGCTCTTTAATTTTAGCCTCATGGCCTAGGTCTGTTGGTTCATAATAGCATATTTTCTTAGACATATACTGTTGCTTTACATAATGATCAGGATAATCATGGCTATATTTATATTCTAAGCCATGGCCAAGCTCATGGGCGCCACTGTAAGAAGCATCTTTAAGGTGATCCGGAACCTCCTGCACTTTATTTTCCTTAATATCCTGGGTGGCTTTTTCCACTGCCAGATAACTAGCATTGGATTTAGGGGCACAGGCAACATACGTCACCGCTTGCGCTAAAGGAATTCTGGCCTCCGGCATCCCGACAAACTCGCAAACCTGCAAAGCTGCGTTGGCTAAAACTAAAGCCAGTGGATCCGCATTACCCACATCTTCGGAAGCTAAAATACAAATCCGCCGGGCGATAAAACGCGGGTCTTCTCCGGCATATAACATTTTAGCCATCCAATAAATTGCCGCATCCGGATCAGAGCCGCGCATAGATTTGATAAACGCGGAGGCCGTATCATAATGCCCATCACCATCGCGGTCGTAAATCACGGCTTTTTTTTGAATAGACTCTTGGGCAATATCTAAATCAAAGTGAATATACCCGTCCTTATCGGCTGGGGTAGTCAGTACACCTAACTCTAGAGCCGATAACGCCCTGCGCGCGTCACCTTCGCAGCTTTTGGCTAAAAAATTAAGCGCTTTTTTATCCAGCTTAACCTTGAAATTACCCAAACCTTTCTCTTGATCTTTTAAAGCGAAATTAATTATAGTTATTAAATCAACTGATTGTAGCGCTTTTAACTCACAGACAATTGACCGTGATAGCAAGGCAGAGGTAAGAGAAAAATATGGATTATGCACTGTGGCACCAATTAATATTAAACGACCCTCTTCCACATCGGGTAAAAGCACATCCTGCTGCGCTTTATTAAAACGATGGATTTCATCGATAAAAAGAATGGTTTTCTTTTTGCCTTCTTTGGCTCTTAATTTTGCGGCAGCAATAATTTTTCTTAATTCCTCAACGCCAGATGTAGTGGCGTTAATTGCTACATAGTTTGCTTGAGTAATATGGGCAATACACCAGGCCAAAGAAGTTTTCCCCACGCCCGGAGGCCCGAATAAAATAAGCGAGGTAAGCCGGTCGGCTTCAATAGCGCGGCGCAACAATTTATCTTTACCTAAAATATGATCCTGGCCAAATAGTTGATTAAGAGTAGTAGGCCGCAGGCGCACAGCCAAAGGAAGGCTTTTATCCCGGGTATTTAAAGTTTCTTGGGTGAATAAATCCATAAATTATTTGTTCAATGAAAAACCATAACTATGGGTTGCCCGCCATAAAGATGGGCGGGTTTGACCTGGCAAGTTATTTGAGAATAGCCAGGTCAAAAAAAATCCCCGCAAGTGTGCCGTTGGACTGATATTCTGAACCGGTTTGGCTTCAGGTGGAGACCCTATCTTTGGGCACACGTGCCTAAAGAATAATGGGGCTTCCGTGAAAATAGTGTTGGTTCAACAATTATCAAAATTCCAACGTGCACCGCAGGGAGATCTAAAAGAGCTGTGTTTTATTCTTGCGTAAAAAGTATAACATATGCGAAACAAAAATCAAGGTTACCTTAATTTGACCTGGAATTGCTGATTGAGCAACTGACAAAGTAAATCATGAATAGGCTGAATCTCTTTTTCCGTCAAGGTGCGCTCCCCCGAAGCATAAAGACAAGATAAGGTAAGGCCCCGGAAGCCCGTAGGAATTTGCTTACCTTGGTAATAATCCGCTACCCTGACTTCACTCAAAAGCGGCTGGCCTTTTTCCTTTAACAGAATAAGTATATCTCTAACTGAAAATTTATCCTGTAAAATAAAACTTATGTCTCTGGTAATACCGGGATATTTTGGAAGACAAACAAATTTCTTATTCGGCCGGGCAAAAGAAAGAAGTTTCTCCAGAGAGACCTCACACAAGAAAACATTCCTATTCTTTATCTCTAATGAATTCAAGGCTTGCGCACTGAGCTCAAACATCAAACCTATCTTTTCTTTTTGGATATATATGCAAATTGAAGAATCACTCTGGCGAATAAATTCATAATCGGCTATTCCTAAGCGCACAAAAATTGTTTCTAAAATCCCCTTGAGATTTAAGAGACTAGCTTCATCCCTGCACTTGCCCTGTCCGGTAAAAAATGCTTTTGTTCCGCTTAAAGCAATACCTAGAGCAAGATTTTCTTCAGGTTCTTTCTCCGCTTTAAAAATATCGGCAATCTCAAATATCGCAACATGCTCTTGTTTTTGGTTAAGATTAAAACTGATTGCGCGGCCAAGGCCAAGCATAAGTGTCGGCCTTAAAATCTCCTGCTCCTGGCTTAATGGATTCATCACTTCTACAGGTTTTACACCAAAATCAAGACCTGCCTCTACCAATCCACCTCGATCAATAAGGCTATACGTAATTGCTTCAGTTACCCCTAAACCAATAAGCATATTCTTTATTTCCGAAACCAAATCTCTTTTGCCGTACGCCGCGACAACGGGTTTAACTGAAGGAACAGTATTAGGAATCCGTTCATAGCCAAAGATCCGGGATATCTCTTCGACCAAATCAATCTGCTGTTTCACATCCTGCCTAAAAGATGGCACTTTAACTCTAAGGACATTTTTTGATTTTTGTTTAATTTGAAATCCCAGCCCAGTAAGAATCTGTTTTATCTTAACCGCGGCTAAGTTTATTCCTAAAGTTTTTGCGACATACACAATGTCTAAATCAATTTGCGTTTCTTTGGAGCTACTTAAATTACTTATTGTAAAACTGGTTTCTTGCGCTGCACAAAATTCTTTTAATAATTGCGCCGCCCGCAAAGAAGCCCGGTTAACCAAATCTAAATCTATGCCTCTTTCAAACCTATAGCTTGCTTCACTGGTTTTGCCGATAGCCTGGCGTGATCGCCGGATAACCACAGGATTAAAAACCGCTGCTTCCAATAAAATATTTTTTGTGGCAAAACTTACCTCGGAATCCTTCCCCCCCATTACTCCGGCTATGGCAACAGCTTTATCTGCATCAGCAATCAACAGAACATCTTTGGAAAGATTATTCTCTAGCCCATCAATAGTTAATATCTTTTCCCCTGCTTTAGCCCGGCGGACGACAATTTTCTCCTGATTGATTTTCCCCAAGTCAAAAGCATGCAAAGGTTCACCTAGTTCGAACAAAACATAGTTTGTTATATCCACCACATTGTTTACATTGCGGCAGCCGACTAACTCTAATCTTTTTTTAATCCATTCCGGGGACGAACCGACTTTTACATTTTCGATTATTCGGGCAGTATAAAGAGGGCAATCTTTTTTATCCTCAATTTCAATTTTAAGTTTACCATTGGTCTTAGTCTTTTTTGTTTTAGATTTCCCCTCGGTATTCAGTAATGCACAGAAATTTTTCAGTTTTGCACCGGTAATCATCGCCACTTCCCGGGCAATACCAAGCACGCTTAACCAGTCAGGTCGGTTGGAAGTGATTTCGATCTCAAAAATAAAATCCCCTTCTTTTTCCTCAAGAGACACAACTTCCAGACCAGCCATAGTTAGCTTATCGGCTAACTCCCTGGCCGAGATCTTAATATCCACAAAATCTTTTAACCAATTATAAGTAACTCTCATATTAGAATTGCCTCAAAAACCTTAAATCATTCTCAAAAAATAGCCGAATATCATTAATTCCATATTTAAGCATGGCGATTCTTTCTACGCCCATGCCAAAAGCAAATCCGGTATATTTCTTAGCATCAATACCCACATGTTTAAAAACATTCGGATGAATCAATCCTGAACCTAAAATTTCCAGCCATCCTTTCCTTCCGCAGACAGAGCATCCTTTTCCTTTACAGATTATACAAGAGATATCCACTTCTGCCGAAGGCTCGGTAAACGGAAAAAAATGCGGCCGAAAACGCATTTTTATATCATTGCCAAAAACCGCCTTGGCGAATGTTTCCAGCAAACCCTTAAGATCGGAAAATTTAATACCCTCATCAACCATAAACCCTTCAATCTGATGAAACATAAATGAATGCGATGCATCCACCGCATCCGGCCGATACACGCGGCCTGGAACAACAACCGCCAAAGGGGGCTTGCGCTCTTTCATCACCCGCACCTGCGCCGGAGAAGTATGGCTACGCAGGAGCATTTTGCTATAATCTTTTAAATAAAAAGTATCGAATGCTTCACGGGAAGGGTGTTCCAGTGGAATATTTAATCCGGTAAAATTGTTATACTCGGTTTCTATCTCCGGGCCGTCAATAATGGAAAACCCCATTTTTTGGAATATTGCTCCAACAGTTGGTTTTTTAAATTATTAACCTGTTTACCAAAAGATCCTCTTTGTTCAACCGGCAAACCGGGAATAGCGCTAGTTAATTCTGCAATCAGGCCTTTTCTCCCCAAATACTTGACGCGCACTTCTTCCAGCGCCGGCAAAGAATTAATCTGGGTTAAATCAGTTTCTATTTGTGTTTGAATAAGGTTAATATCCATGTTAAAAATAATATCCCCAATAAAATAAGGCTTAAGCTAACTTTATCAAAATTTAACTTCTCCTTAACGGCTCTCCCATTGCTTACCTGACGTAAACTCTGCGCATGAATATCTAAGTCTCCTCCATGTTCGCTACAGGCTCGGTGAAAAACCCCAACAAATTCCAGGTTATCTCCGCGGGATTTATAACTACCGGTAAAATTTATTTCTTTTGCCAAACCGGAGTTTATCCAAATACCCAGGGCATTCTCCCCGTCATTTATGTTCACCCAGGAAAATTCTCCCCGCGACATTACGTCCCCCACAACTTCTCCAGAATAAGTAACTAATTTGCCATCATATTGCTTAGCATTATTAATTAATTCACTGCTACTTAAACCCTGTGCACAAACAACGGCCAGGAAATTTAATCCCAGAAATAATGTTATTAAAATTAACCGCAAAATTTTTTTCATTTTCCTTTAATGCTGGCAAATAAAAACCCTAGAATCGTAAACACGGACATAAACTCCAGGCGCCCGGCCCACATCTGTAAGATATAAGTAACTTTTAACATTGCCGGCATAGTAATTTTGGTAATTCCGCAGGATAAACCCACGTTAGCTGCCGCGGAAGTAGATTCAAAAAGTGATTCCAGAAAAGGATAGCCATAAAACATGCCGACTAGCGCACCTAAGCCATATAAAATCATATAAGCCAGCGTAATAATTAAAGCGCTTCTGACTATTTTATCCTCTAAAAATACCTCTCGAATATGGTGAAACTTTTCCACAACAATTGCTCTTTCCGGCATAATGATTCTTTTAAGATCCTCTTTAAAGGCTTTTAGAATAATTCCGATGCGCAACATTTTAATTGCCCCGGTGGTAGAACACACCGCTCCGCCTAAAGCCATAGCGAGAATTACCCCCGAAATAGCCAACGGATTCCAATCTGTGAAAAACTGCGCGGCATAAATAGTCTGAAAGCCTGTTCCGGTATGCCCGGAGATGAGCTGATAAAACCCTTTGCGAAATAGTGCTACTGTCGCAGGATAAATTCCGGTCTGCGCCAGACCCACAGCGACTACAGAAAAAGTAGCGATAATCGTTACAAAAAGAGTTTGCGTCTCAATGTTTTTAATTAACTCTTTCCGATTGCCCATCCATAAATGATAATGCAACTTAAAATTAATCGCCCCTAAAACCATAATGATTATAGTAATCACCTCATAGGCAAAGCTATGGTAATAAAGTATGTTTTGTGACTGCGGGCTAAATCCTCCGGTATCAAAAGCCGCCATAAATATGCAGGCTCCGTGAAAAAAAGAATTAACCGGCTTCATTCCGTTCAATATGCCGGTTACCCCTAAAGCCAAAGTACCCAAAATCAGATAAACAATACTCACTAGCCAGATAAATCTAGAGGTATTGATAACATTGGGCATAATCTTTTCATCCCGCGCCTCCCCTACATACATCTTAAATGCACCGGAAAACCCGCGCACGAAAAATGAAAGAGCAATGACCACAATTCCTTGCCCGCCTAAAAACATAATTAGATGCCGCCAAAAATTATGTGCATAAGAAAGATGGTCCAAATCTTGAACTAAACTTAACCCGGTAGTAGCAAAACCGGACATCGCATCAAAACATGCATCTAAAAATGATTTCCAATGACCGCTTAAATATAGAGGAATCGCCCCTAAAATCATGGCCACTACCCAGGATAAACTGACCACAATCATCCCTTGCATCCAATTTAAATCTTTATCTGTTTGACAGATTTTAATCAAGATTAAACCCAAAAGAGCAGATATTTCGATACCCACGATAAAATCCAAAGCAGGATTTATTTCCTTAAAGCACCAGGCAACTAAAATAGGGATAACCATCATTAAGGCTAACCCTAAAATTATTTTTCCTAGGTAAAAACCAATAATCTTTAAATCTTCGAGGCGGGGTTTAAGAATCATAACTTAAAATATATGGCAAAGCAGATTAAAAATGCCACCAACATAATAAAAAACACATATAAAATTTCTGTGGTTATACCGAATATGATATTTAAGGTAGGTTTGAGTTTCATGGTCTTTAAAGCTTCCCGGCTAAAAGACTTAATAGCTGTGGTTCGTTGCCGATTAAAGTAAGCGCAATAACATCATCACCGGTTTTAAACACGGTATCGCCTTTAGGAAGAATTACCTCTTCCCCCCTAAGAATAGAAACTAACACTGCATCTTTAGGTAAAGCAATGTCCTTAACCTGTTTATTCACCACCGGGGCATCATTTGGTAAATCTACACGCACAATCGCCAGCTTTCCGCGTTTAAAACTCATTAAATTTACAAAATCTGAAAACGAAACCTCTTCTTCAATGATTTTGGCGATAATTTTAGTAGAATCAACAGGCACATCAATACCTAGCTCATTAAAAGTATGTTCATTGTCGGGATTATTTACCCGGCCTACAGTACGCTGCAGATTAAATCTTTCTTTAGCCAACTGGCAAATAATCAAATTGTCTTCGTCATCACCGGTAACCGCGGCTAAAACATCCGCCCGCAAAATACCAGCCTCCTCCAATATTTTTGGATCGCAAGCATCGCCGTTGACTACCAAAACATTCAGCTCTTTGGCCAGCCCCTCACAAATTTGGCGGTCTTTATCTACAACGCTTATCGTGTGCTTGCCCTGGCAAAGTCTTTTGGCTAAAAAGTAACCCACTTTGCCTGCACCAACAATTAAAATATACATTTCTATTTCTCCCCCAAGTGAAACTTTTCCCTAACTGCCTGAAGGCTGGAAACTTTCACTACTCCCATTAAAATATCTTTATTTTTTAAAACAGTTTTAGGCTCAGGGATCACTACTCCCTGCATCCGACGCAAAGCCGCAACAATAAAATCCCCCGGGATGTTGATGTCCTGAATAGTCTTACCCACTAAATCACTCTTTACTTCAATTTCAATGACCCCTAAATCTTTAGACTCAATTAAATAACTGGAAAACCGGCTTTCAATAATTTTATCTCTGAGCATAGCGGACAAAAGCATCGTACCGCTAATAATATCCAAGCCCAGCGCCGTGTAAATATGTGCACGTTGCGGGTCATACACCCGGGCAAAAACTTTCGGCACGCTAAAAATCTTTTTGGCCACCTGAGCACTAATTAAATTAGTATTATCCCCGTCGGTTACTGCACAAAAAGCATCCGCCTTTTCAATGCCGACCTGTTTTAAAAGAGCCAGGTCAAAACCATTGCCCACCATGGTCAGGCCGTTAAAAGTATTCCCAAGGCGGCTGAGCGCTTCTTGCGTTTTATCAATAACCACGACATCGTGGCCTTCACCAGATAATAACTTGGCCAATTCCGAACCCACTCTGCCGCAGCCTACAATAATTACGTACATAATGTCTCCGGTTCATTATTATGTAGAGACGCAAAATTTTGCGTCTCTACGTTATGTTTGGCATTAATAATGACTATCCCTTGCACCCTAAAAACAAACAGGCAAGGGTTTGGGACCTTATCCTTTTGCCTTTTCAACTAATTTTCTAAATGCAGCGTTGTCTCTTACCGCTAAATCCGCCAAGATCTTACGATCCAGAGTAATTTTTGATTTCTTAAGCCCAGCCATAAATACACTATAGGAAATCCCCACTTCCCGGCAAGCTGCGTTAATACGGGCAATCCAAAGACTACGGAATTCACGTTTTTTATTCCGGCGGTCCCGGTAAGCATATCTGAGCGCATGCACCAATACTCTTTTGGCCTGCTGATATTGCTTACTCCGATCCCCCCAAAATCCTTTAGCCTGCCTAAGGACTTTCTTCTTCTTTTTGCGTGTTGCTACACTGTGTTTAGCTTTTGCCATTATTATTCTCCTTTAAAAATCATTGCCCGTTCTAACCATAAGGCAACATTGATTTGATAAATCTAACTTCTTTTCTACCTGCTAGCGTCCGGCGTTTCTTCAAATCCCGCATTTTTTTGGTTTTTTTAGATGAAGCTAAGTGGCTTTTGCCGCCAGCGGAATATTTTACTTTACCCTTCTTGGTAATTTTAAAGCGTTTAGCTACACCGCGTTTTGTTTTTAGTTTTGGCATTTTTTCTCCTTTAAATAAGCAAGCAACTTACGGAGCAAAGCGACGTAAGTTGTAGGCCGTCTGCGCATTTGAGCACCTTATGCTCTTGTTTAACGAAATCCTTGCGAGAAAAAACGAGCAAGGGTTATTCCGCCGAACATGTTGAAATTCTAGAGAATTTTAACACGACCTCTGAGGCGGAAGTTACATTATTATACCTTACTTCGGGGCAATTACAAAGGACATAATTCTGCCTTCCAATGCCGGCGACTTTTCTACCTGCCCCTCGTTCTGCGTATCAAGAATAAATTTATCTAAAACTTTTCTTCCTAAATCCAGATGTTCCATCTGCCTGCCGCGGAAGAAAAGATTAATCTTAACTTTATCTTTTTTCTTCAAAAAACTTACCACCTGCTTAACCTTGGTTTCAAAATCATGCTCATCGATATTAGGCTTAAGCCGAATTTCTTTAAGCCGGCCCTGTTTTTGATGTTTCTTGGATTCTCGTTCTTTTTTCTCTAAATCATATCTAAATTTACTATACTCAATAATCCGGCAAACCGGCGGAGTAGCCGCAGCAGCTACTTCTACCAAATCCAACTCATGCTGGTTGGCAATTTCTAAAGCCCTCTGCACAGACATTACTCCTAACTGACTCCCATCATGACCAATAACCCGAACCTGTGGTGCACTAATTCTGTCGTTAATCCGCGTAAACTTTTTTATAGCTTCCTCCTTTTTTACTTATACTCCTGAATCTGATTAATTAAATTCCCGATAAACTCCTCTAAAGCAATTGCTCCCTGATTTCCGCTTCCTTTCTTGCGGACACTCACCTGTTGCTGCTTAGCTTCCCGTTCTCCCAAAATCAAAGCATACGGAATTTTGTTGATCTCGGCATTGCGGATCTTTTTATCTAAAGTTTCATTATGCATATCCACTTCCACGCGGATATTTTGGCCCTCTAGTTTACTCTTTACCTCTTGAGCATAATTCAATACTGTTTCTTTAAGCGGAATCAGTAAAACCTGC
>JAPLLZ010000035.1:10802-25309 GCA_026387265.1 Candidatus Omnitrophota bacterium | reverse complement strand
ATGAAACGCTCAAGGCTGCCTAACAAACCCCGATGCAGCATAATTGGCTGCTGCTCTTTGGCTGCATCATCAATATAAGCTAAATTAAATCTTTTAGGAAGCGCAAAATCACATTGAATAGTGGCGCATTGCCAGGTTCTTTTAAGCGCATCTTTTAGTTTAATGTCAATCTTCGGGCCGTAAAAAGCCCCGTCTCCTTCATTGACTTCATACGGCAAACCTTTTTCTTTTAATGCTGACTCTAGGGCTTCAGTAGCTCTTTGCCAATCTTCATCCGAACCAATAGATTTTTCCGGACGCGTACTAAGTTCAATTCCTACCTTATCAAAACCAAAAACTTTCATTGTATCAAACACAAAATCAATCACCCCTTTGATCTCGGCGGATAATTGTTCCGGTAAACAAAAAATGTGCGCATCGTCTTGGGTAAACCCGCGCACACGCAGGAGCCCATGCAAAACCCCCGCCTTCTCCCGACGGTAAACTGTACCCAGTTCAAATAAACGGATAGGTAGATCTTTATAGCTTCGGGTTTTGGATTTATAAATCAAAATATGCCCCGGGCAATTCATCGGCTTGAGAATAAACTCTTTTTCATCGGCGACAAATGAATACATATTCTCCCGGTAATAATCATAATGGCCGCTGGTTTTCCAAAGCGCCACATCCATAATGTGTGGAGTAATCACAATGTCATAGCCGCGCTTTAAATGTTCTTTCTTTTCGTAATCTTCAATAATGGTACGCAAAAGCGCACCCTTGGGATGGTAAAAAACTAACCCCGCCCCTGCCTCTTCATGGTAAATGTCAAAGAACTCTAAAGCCGGCCCCAGTTTTCTGTGATCCCGCAACTTAGCTTCTTCTAAATTTTTTAAGTACTCCTCTAACTCTTTTTGCGTTTCAAAACAGGTGCCATAAATTCTTTGCAACATTGGGTTAGTTTCAATCCCATGCCAGTAAGCTCCGGCAACTGATAACAACTTAAAAGCTTTAATCTGGCCAGTAGATTTTATGTGCGGCCCGCGGCAAAGATCTAAAAATTCTTTACCGGTTCTATAAATAGAAACCGGTTGCACTGGCAAAGCTTCAATAAGTTCAACCTTATAACCCTCGTTTATTTTTTTGAATAACTCCAGGGCTTTGGCTCTATCTAACTCCTCACGCATAAATGGAGCATCCTGAACAATGATTTTCCGCATGGTTTTTTCAATTTCCAGCAGATCGGCGTCGGTAAAGGGAGTTGGTTTATCAAAATCATAATAAAAACCGTCTTCAATTGCCGGGCCGATAGCCAATTTTACTTCCGGCCAGAGTGCTTTTACTGCTTGCGCCATTACATGCGAACAAGAATGTCTTAAAGTATTTAGATCCATAGTTTTTCTCTACTTGCCTGCGGCTACGCAGGATTTCGCACAACTAATGTGCATCTTGCCAATCCAATTTGGCAAGTTGCGCTAGATTAAATCTATAAGGTACTTAAAATTGGGCCCAAGTGGACTTGAACCACTGACCTTTGCGATGTCAACGCAACGCTCTAACCAACTGAGCTATGAGCCCAAATTTTTTGCCAGGCGAATAGCGAACACCTTTTACCAATGACTCGGGATGTTTTTTATCCCGAGGAATCCCTGCGTTTTCTGCAGGGGCTGAGCTATGAGCCCGCGCACCAATAAGCTTTTATCCAACGCGGCTTCGACGAGTAAAACAAAATTTTCTCACCATTACGAGTTGGAGCCTAATCTAAAACAGGCAAAGCTTGAATCAATTGTAGTTTTTTGTCACGCCTCAAACCTTTAATTTCTTTTTCTCTTTTTAACGCTTCTATCTTGCTAAAAAATTTTTCTTTATGTAATAATTTTAGCGGCCGGCGAAATTTCGTAAAGCGGCATCCGTTACCGCTGTTATGCTCTTGTATCCTTCGCCTTAAATTATTAGTAATGCCCGTATAAAGCGTTTTATCACTACATTCAATTATATAAACGTGCCAAAGATTATTGTTGTCCTTCGTCGTCATCACTTAGAACTCATGACTCCTCAGGGCATTTTTGCCCTAGCATATAATAAATAGCAAAAATGGGCAAGAAGGGAGTCGGACCCTTACGACCTTGCGGCCAACAGATTTTAAGTCTGTCGTGTATGCCATTCCACCACTTGCCCTAACTTATTATTGCTTTATATAAAATTTAGGCGACGAGCGGAATTGAACCGCTGAATAGTTGTTTTGCAGACAACTGCCTTACCACTTGGCTACGTCGCCATATATTTTATTACTTCACTCTTAATGCCTCGAAAATTGCCGAATGAAATCCAAACATTTAAAGCTACTTTACCACCCCGCCTGCGTCATCTTCGATGACTACGGCGGGTCCGCTGTAGTGAGTAAAACGAACGTAGGCGGATTGGCTACGTCGCCAAAACTATAATAAGTTTTTAACTTCTCTTACAATCTCGGCTGTCTGTGCTAAACAACCTTGCCCCACTGTCCCGCAAGCCAACAGGCCTTTGCGCGGCAGAATAAATTTATAACCGCAAGATTTTAACTTCGCAATATTACTTTGGGTAATTTTATGATTGTACATATTCTCATTCATCGCTGGAGCAATTAAAACTTTAGCTTTACTGGCACAAACCGTGCAGCTTAAGAGGTCATCACAAATACCGGCGGAGAGCTTAGCAATAATATTAGCGGTTGCCGGAGCAATCAAAATTAAATCTGCTTTAGCCGCTAAGGCAACATGTTCAATTTCCCAGGTGTCCGGTGCGTCAAATAACCCTCCGGAATAAACCCGGTTACCACTCAAGCTCTGAAACACAATCGGCCTAATTAACTCCTGCGCTTCCTTGGTCATTACCACGTGAACTGCTAAACCACATTCTCTAAGCCTACGCACAAGGCTGCAAGCTTTATAAATAGCAATACTGGCGGTTATTCCTAAGACAATATTTTTTTGAGATTTTGTCATCACTCTTTTACTTTAAGTTTCCTGGCCTCAATCTTACCGGCGGCAATTTCATGTAAAGCTACCGTTGATGGTTTTACTGAAGCATCATCGGATACTAATTTTGGTTGTCCTTCGGCAATTTCCAGTGCCCGCTTGGATGCCAAAATTACTAATTTATAAATTGAACCCATACTTTTGTCTAAAAGTTTTTCTCTACCCTGGTAACCCATCTTTTACCCCCAATGTAATATGTTAACCCAGCTTTTCCTCTCTTATCAATCCAGCCTCTTGGAAGGGCTGGGTAAAACGCTATTTTCCTGCCAAAAAATTTTTTTGAGCTCCTTAAGCGCCACGGATAATTTTTGATTCAAAATACAATAGTCAAATTTTCCTGCCGCCTGAAGTTCTTTACGCGCAAGCAACAGACGTTGTTTTACTTCCTGTGGATTAGTGTTACGGCAACGATTCTGAATTCTTTCTTTAAGCACCCCCAAAGAAGGTGGCAAGACAAAAATCGTTACAGTATTTATAGGGTATATTTTTTTTAGAATCCTGGCGCCCTTTAAATCCAGACACAAACCTACGTTTTTTGCGCCGGCAAGCTGCTTTTCCAAAGGCTCCTTAGGCGTTCCGTAATAATAGCCCAAATACCTGGTCCATTCAAGAATTTTTTTCGTTTTTAATAGGCGCTTAAACTCCGCTTGGCTGACAAAAAAATACTCCTTAGCTTCTCTTTCTTGCGAGCGTCGCGGCCGCGTAGTTACAGAGCAGGATTTTATTAACAACTTCCCGATTTTTTTATCTTGAATTAAGCTAGACAGAAGGGTAGTTTTGCCTGAGCCTGATGGCCCGCTGATTACAAAGATTTTGCCTAGTTTATTATGGCTATTAGTGGCTTTCACTACTCAATATTCTGCACTTGTTCGCGAATCTTCTCGATTTGACTCTTCATCTCAACAGCGCGGCCGGAAATAACCAGATCAAAAGACTTGGCGGCCAGCGTATTTGCCTCCCGCTGCATCTCTTGTGTAATAAAATCTAATTCCTTTCCCACCGATCCACCCTGGGCAATTTTATGACCAAAATTATTAATATGAAAATAGAGGCGGTCTATTTCTTCAGCCACATCTGCCCCTTTTAAAAAAGCCACACGCTCTTCATCCACTTGTATTTTCTTTAGCCTATTCTTCACTGCCACGCCAAAACGCTTTTTAATAAAAACTAGGTCGTTCTTTAGTAAAGCGCTTCTTTCTTTTAACAAACCCGTCAACGCTCTTCCTTCCTTCTGACGCGCAATTAATAAATTCGTAAGTGCCTGCGCAAAAACAGGATTCAGCTTTTCCCAAATATGTGCACCCACCGGCTTATCTTCCTTAAGCGACAGAACCCCGGGTAAACGGATTAATGAATCAAGGCCCAACCCATCATTAAGCTTAAACTCTTTTTTGATGCTGTTTAGTTCGTGTAAATAATTTTTCAGTAGTTTACGGTTAACAAAAATCCCTTGGGCCAGCTGTCCTTTTATATTAACCGCACAATAAATCCTTCCTCTTTTAATTTTGCTTTCAATTTCTTTCTTCAACTTATCTTCTAAAGAAAGCAGGCCTTCCGGCAGATGAAAAACCGTTTCCAGAAATTTATGATTAGTGCACCTTAACTCCACAGAAATTTTGCCGATAGAATCTATCTCCTTTTCATAGCAACCAAAACCGGTCATACTGTTAATAATATTTTTCATTTATCTGCCCAAACCTTAGCTGGGAATTCTTTTTGTACTATATTTTTAGTCGGATAAAGATCCACGATAATTTCATCCGGAACAAACCAAAGTTTAATTTCTCTTTCTGCTTCAGAATCATTGGAAGAAACATGCACCACATTTTCATAAACGCCATGAGTGGTAATGCGTCCGTAAGAGCCCCGAATAGAAGTTGATTCTGCTTCTTCCGGATTAGTCGCACCGGCTAAATCCCGGCATTTGGTTATTGCGTCATTGCCCCAATAAACCAAAGCCATAACTTTTTTCCGGTCATGCAGATCTCCCTGTAAGTATTTAATAATCTCGCCGAAAAAAGGCTTATCTTTTAAATGTTTATAGTGCTCTTCCGCTAGCGTTTTAGATACGCGCACCATTTTAGCTGCCACAATTTCAAGTTTTGTCTCAGACAAGCGTGTCAAAATATTTCCGGTAAGCGATTTTTTTAACCCGTCGGGTTTAATTAAAATTAAAACGGACTGTCCCATTATTTATTTTCCTCCCTTAATAACATTAGCTATACGCTGAAGATCCTCCGGTGAATAAAATTCAATATTAATGTGGCCGCGTTTTTTTCTTTTGCTAATGCGCACTTTAGTGGCTAAGGCATGCTGCAATTGCTCTTCTAAAACCGCAACTAATGGCTCACGCTGCCCTTGACCGGCACTGCGCTTTACAGATTTCGGCCGCACGGATTTGATTAAATTTTCCAGTTCACGCACCGAAAGCCCCTTAGTAATAATATCTTGGGCCATCTTACGTTGATAGTTTAGATCTTCAATCTCCAACAAAGCGCGGCCATGTGCAAAACTAATGCGCCCTTTTTTCATTTCTCCCTGGATCTCATGTGGAAGCTTTAGTAGCCGTAAAGTATTCGTGATGGAAACCCGAGATTTTCCTAAAACCAAACTTATCTTTTCCTGTGTAACCTGGAATTTATCCATTAAGTGCTGATAAGCATGCGCTTCTTCAATCGGATTTAATTCCGCCCTTTGAATATTTTCAATTAGGGCCAGCTCTAATGAATCCTGGTCGCTTACATCCCGTACCACAATTGGTATCTCTTTGATTCCCAACGATTTAGCAGCACGTAATCTTCTCTCCCCAGCAATTAATTCATAGCTGTCTCCCTTGCGTCTAACTAGAAGTGGCTGGATAACTCCTTTTTCTTTAATCGATTGGGCTAGTTCTTCAATATTTTGCTGATCAAAATCCTCACGGGGCTGAAACGGATTAGGCTTTATCTGCTCAGGCAAAACATAAACTATTTCTTCTTTTCTGCGGATAACAGTATCAACGGGTGTTTCCGGAATTAACGCACCAAGCCCTTTACCCAAAGCTTTTCTTTCCATCAATCTGCTCCTTTTTTACTACACACTAAATTTCGTGGTTTATGTTTTCTCAGTGCCAATTTTTGAATTCAATGGCAGGCCTAATATTTCCCGACTAAGATCCTCATATTTTTGCGCTCCCAATGAGTCGTGGTCATATAAAACAATCGGCTTACCAAAACTTGGTGCTTCAGTTAAACGGATATTTCTGGGAATAACTGTAATATAAACTTTTTCGTGAAAATGATTGCGTGCTTCCTGAATTACCTCTTTGGTTAAATTAGTACGAAAGTCTGCCATGGTCAGCAAAACACCTTCAATTGTTAAAGACGGATTAAGATTTTCCTTCACAAGCCTAACAGTATTATGGAGTTGCGTTAATCCTTCCAGAGCATAATATTCACACTGAACTGGTATAATTACTGAATCGGCTGCACATAAACCGTTAATTGTAAGCAGCCCTAACGAAGGAGGCGAATCAATAATTATATAATCAAAATTGTCTTTTTCATGTTGTAGTGCTCTTTTTAATCTATACTCTCTACCTAATGCACCAACCAACTCAACTTCAGCTCCGGTAAGATCTAAATTAGAAGGGGCAAGCGTAAGATTGTTAATTGCAGTTTTTTGAAGAATATCGGCAATTTGTGCCTCTTCCAATAGAATATGATATGTGCTCTTTTTAATGTCGTGTTTGTTGATTCCGATGCCGCTGGTAGCGTTGGCCTGAGGATCTAAATCTATGAGCATTATTTTCTTACCTGCCATAGCCAAATAGGCAGCAAGATTGATTGCGGTAGTTGTTTTACCTACTCCACCCTTTTGATTACAAATTGCAAAGACTTTACCCATTAGTGTTATTCTGGTGCCGCAATGTTCCACGGGGAACATTGCTCAGCATGCCTCCGAAAACGGGTTATTGGAAATGTTCCACGGGGAACATTAATGCTTCTTGTTTTATTATCTTAAAATATGCTATTTTGTCAAGTGGTTATTTACTTTAAATTACGCTCACGCGCACTTTAGCCGGCTTAGCTCCCGCCATCCCGAAAAGGCCTTTTTTCTCCTCAGATAAACTCTCAATCTTTACGCGATTACGCGGAAGCTTTAATTCTCGCAACGCTTTTTGAATAGCTTCTTCTACGGTTTTACCTTCAACTTCTACATATTTAACTTTTTTCATTTTTGATTATTAATGCGGAATTGATAGCTTAACATTAACAAACTATTCACAAACCAATAAAGCACTAATCCCGACGGCATTTGATAGAAAATTACACCAAACATAATCGGCATAATGATCGACATCATTTTCTGCTGCTGGGCAGCCTCTCCGGTTGCTTTTGCCATGGAAATTTTTTGCTGCACAAACATACCAATTGCCATTAAAACAGGTAAACTATTAACCTGATTACCAAAAAATGGTATTGAGTTTTTTAAAACAAAGGCTCGATCTGGAGAAGATAGATCTTTGATCCATAAAAAGTGCGCTCCTCTTAATGCCACTGAACGAATTAAAGCCTGGTAGAGAGCGAAGAATATCGGCATCTGCAATAAAAGCGGCAGGCATCCACCTAGAGGATTAACTTTATGCTCTTTATAAAGCTCCATAATCTCTTTATTCAATCTTTGTGGATTATCTTTAAGTTCTTTACGCAGGGCTTCAATCTTAGGCTGTAAAATCTGCATTTCTTTCATTGAACGCATCTGCTTAATTGAAAGAGGGAAAAGTAAGAAATACACCACAAGGCTTAAAATAATAATCGCTAAACCCCAGTTATGCACTAGGTTAAAGAAAAATCCCAATAATTGCAAAAGCAATTGAGCAATAAAATCAAAGGTCCCAAAATAAATAATAGAAGACCATTCAGGCTTAATGCTGTTTATTGTGTTTAAATCCTGTGGCCCTAAATATATGCGGAAGTATTGTCCAATCTGGTCTCCAGGTTTAACTGTTTTCTCCATTAACAATAATCCAACTTCAGATTCTTGGGGCGATATTTTTTTAACATAACCACTTTTACCAATTTCCCTAGGTTCGATAATAGTACAAAAATATTGATCGCGCAGTCCAATAAATTTTACATCAGAGCCGATAAAATCCTTTCCAGCCGATAAATGCACAGATTTTTCTTTAGTTCCCAGAAAAATATCCTGATATCGCGATTGGGTATTTTTTGCAGCCAAATCTAAGCTTCCTAAAACTATTTGCGGATTTACAATAAATGGCAGGGCCGATAAGTTACTAGTAATAATCTCTAAGTCTATGACATAGCTACCTTTAGGAATACTAAACCGTTTGGTGATACGCTTTTTCTGGTCTTCATAAACAAAGGCAATTGAGTCTTTGGTAATATTGCTTTGTTTAAAAATAAGGGCGGGATCGGTTAAAAAACCTGCCTTAAGAGGAAAACGATGCTCTAAACCATCTTTAAAAACAACCTCAGTAATAGAAGCAGTAACCGGGTTAAAATTTATTTCACGATCATCTTGAATAAATTTTACAGTTTCTTTTACCACATCTACCGCAGGAGATATTGTTACAAAGGACCCTGTTATCGACGACGTTTCTTTTGGCGCTACCGCTACAGCAGAATTATTTGCTGTAACTGCAGTTTTATCAATCGGTTGTGGCTTAGGAACCAAGGCTGACCAGCTTAATAAAACTAATAATGATAATGCAATTGCTAAAACTAGGCGTTTTTCCATAAATTTTATTTCAGAGGATCATAGCCTGATTTGCCGGAAAATGGATGACATTTCAAAATTCTAATTATCCCCTTCAATACTCCTTTAATGAAACCATATTTTAAGATTGCCTGTTGAGTGTATTCGGAACAACCTGGTGTAAAACAACAGCTCCCCAGGATATACGGCCTTAAATATTTCCTATACGCCGCAATTAATTTAAGCGCTAAATTGGCTGGCGCCCACCGCAAAGCGCCCCTTAGGTTACACACAAAGACGTTTTCTACCTTTAATCCGTCGACGAGCTAACAGCTTCCGGCCGTTCTTAGAAGCCATCTTACTGCGGAATCCATGGCGTTTTTTGCCAACAATGTTTGTGGGCGTTTTCAAATTTTTTTTCATTTTAGGTCTCCCTTTTCTTGTGTTCTCTTATAACTTAGTATTCCCCCAAAAATAGAAAAATCACTTTGAAGTTATACAAGTGATTTTCTTGATTTTGTGGATTGTAACATACATTTATGTTGCGGTCAAGTTTTTTATTGACGCTTTTACATATTGCTGTATAATAACTGACGTTTAACTATTTTACTTGCAAGGTTTTTAGTCTTTGCTATAATACCTTTTAATTAGTAAAACTAAATATGTCTTTTATCCACAGATTTATACAAGCTGTGCATAAACTGTTAATTCTGTGGGGCGACAACATAACGTCTCAAATACTGTCGCAAAATACGTTTAGAATGAATCAGACTAGATAGTTTCATAAGAAATTGTGTGTGGCCTTTAGGAGTAGTAATGGCAGAGCTGGTAAAAATTTGGGAAGAAGCAATCATTGATTTTAAAACTAAACTTGGCGATACTGTTTTTGCAACCTGGATAGCCCCACTTAATTTTTCTATCCAAAATGAACATGAAATCACCCTGGAGGCGCCTGACCAGTTCTTTAAAGAATGGGTGGAAAAACATTATTGGGGGCTTATTCAAGAAACCCTAAAGCTTAAAGGCGTGGATAGTCTGTTAGTAAAACTGGTTGTCAACAGCCAGGTAGAACACCTCACCAACGCTAGCCCGACACCTGATCCGAACACGAAAACATTACCGAACCCGGCTTTTATTAACCTGAACTCACGTTATACATTCGATAACTTTGTAGTAGGAGGGGCCAACCGACATGCTCATGCTTACTCATTAGCAGTTGCTAACGCCCCGGCAAAAACATATAACCCTTTGTTTATTTACGGTGGAGTAGGTTTAGGTAAAACACACTTAATCCAGGCGATTTGCCACCAAATTAAAAATAGCTCCTCCCCAGGAGTAAAAATATGTTATGTTTCCAGCGAAAAATTTACGAATGAATTAATTGATGCCATTGTGCACCGTTCAACTTCGGCCTTCAGGCAAAAATACCGCAGCCTTGATGTTTTAGTTATTGACGATATACATTTTATCGCCGGAAAAGAATCAACCCAGGAAGAATTTTTCCACACATTCAACACATTATATGACGCCCACAAGCAAATTGTATTTTCTTCCGACCGGCCGCCCAAAGAGATTACTAACTTACAAGAAAGACTGGTGTCGCGTTTTGGTTGGGGGCTAGCTACAGACATTCAACCGCCGGACTTAGAAACCCGCGTAGCCATTTTAAAGAAAAAGATTGAACGGGAACCAGTAAGTATTCCTGACGATGTTATATTTTTTATTGCCCAATTAATTAAAACCAATATCCGCGAATTAGAGGGGGCTTTAATTAGAACAATCGCCTATTCTTTACTAGAAGAGGCCCCGGTGACCCTACAATTAACCAAAGAAGTTTTAAAAGATTTATTGCGGGAACCAACAAAATTGATTACTATAGATTTTATCCAGCGTTGTGTGGTGGAAGAATTTGGAATCTCTCTACAGGATTTAAAAACAAAGCGGCGCAACAAACAAATAGTGTTTCCACGGCAAATTGCAATGTACTTAAGTAGAGAATTGACTGAGTTATCTTTACCGGAGATTGGAGAGCTTTTTGGAGGTAAAGATCATACCACGGTTTTACACGCTTACAAGAAAATAAAAGAAGAGATGGGTAATAACCTGGAGTTAAAAAATAGGGTGGAAAAAGTTATTCAAGTCGTCAAACAGTAATCCCCAGGTTATGAGTAAGATTGTTTTCTTGCAACTCTTTGAAATACAAGTTTTTACATGTTTGTTAACAAAATAAGGTAGTATTACGACTATTACTGTTTTAAGTTTTTAAATATATATAAATAGAAGGAGAACTTATAATGAAGTTTAAAGTAGAAAAAAATAATTTAGTCAACGCTATTCAAACTGTTCAAAACGTTATAACCACCAAATCTGCGTTACCCGTGCTTTCTAATATTTTACTAGAGGCGCAAGCGAACACTTTAAAATTAAGCGCCACCGATTTAGATATAGGAATAACCTGTGTAATTCCTGTGGATATTCAAGAGGCAGGTGCGATTACTGTTCCAGCCAAAAGATTTAGTGATATTATTAAAGAATTTCCTTTAGAGATAGTAAGTGTTTCTACTAAAAAGAATAATCAGGTTACTATTGATTCTGATATGTGTCAGTTTAAAATTATGGGCCTAGTGAAAGAGGAATTTCCAAAACTACCAGAATTTAAAGACAAAAAAGTTATTAAGGTTGACCAGGGGGTTTTTAAACAAATGTTGTCTTTAACTGCCTTTGCAGTATCTTTAGATGAAACCCGGTATGTTTTAAATGGGATTTTGTTTAAAATCAGCAAAAACATTCTTACTTTAGTTTCTACTGATGGTAAAAGATTGGCGGTGGCAGAAAGAAAACTAACTATGGAATTAGATATAGATATTAGTATGATTGTGCCGCTTAAAACTATTCAAGAGCTAAATCGCAATCTCAAAGACACCGGGGATTTGTCTTTAATGATCAGTAGCAACCAGGCGCTTTTTGATTTGGGTAATGTGGGGATTGTGTCGCGTTTAATTGAAGGGGAATTTCCTGATTATAAACAAGTTGTGCCTCCTGCTTCAGACAACAAAATGAAAGTAGTGCGTAGCCAGCTATTGTTAGCGGTAAAAAGAGCGGCACTTTTGGCTACGCCGGATTATCAAGCGGTTAAGTTGGAAGTTTTTAAGAACAAATTGGTGATTTCAAAATCTACGCCGGACGTCGGGGAATTTCATGAGGAATTGGCAGTAGAGTATCAGGGTAGAGAACTGGTAATTGGTTTTAACCCGGTTTATCTAATTGATATTTTAAAAAATCTGAATGAGGAAGCGATTAATTTAGAGCTAACAGATGGGGAGAAGCCCGGAGTTATCCGGATTAGCGGTTATGTTTATATAGTTTTGCCGATGCGCCTGAATTAAAAAATGGAACTTCTCAATAAAACGCTTAATCAAGTTATGCGCCAGTTAAGCGAAAAAAAAACCAATTTTCTGGGTAATGGTCCCGAGCAGTGGTTAAAAAAAGCCTTGACAAAGAAGGAGTTGGGGCATATAAGAGTTAAATATTTCCAAAAAGGTGTTTTAAGCATCAACGTAGATTCGTCGACGTGGTTATATGTGTTAAGCTTAAAAAAAGAAGATTTACTGGCACAGCTAAAGAAAGAAAACCCGGAGTTAAAAAGTATAAGTTTTCGTATAGGGGAAATTAAAGAATCTGTTTAATTGTGCGGTTTTATTGATGTTGATGAGGTGTGATTTTTTGGGAGTGGAAGCGTGAAAAAATCCAAAGAAGAAAATAAAAGTAATCAAAAACCCGCTGATAGCGCTAAAGCTTATGATGCTACGAGCATCCAAGTCTTAGAGGGTATTGAGGCAGTAAGGCGCCGGCCAGCAATGTATATTGGTGATACTTCAACGCGTGGTTTGCACCATTTGGTGTTTGAGGTTGTTGATAATAGTGTGGATGAAAGCCTGGTGGGCTTTTGTGATAATATTTCCGTAACCATACAGGAAGACAATAGTATAACAGTAGTAGATAATGGCCGCGGCATTCCGGTGGATATGCACAAAACGGAAAAGAAGCCGGCGGTAGAAGTGGCTTTAACTACTTTACATGCCGGGGGTAAATTTGATCACCGGTCTTATAAAGTTTCCGGTGGTTTGCACGGAGTGGGAGTGAGCTGTGTTAATGCCCTTTCGGATTGGCTGGAAGTTGAAGTAAAAAGAGATGGTAAAATTTATCATCAGCGCTATGAACGCGGTAGAACCGTTTCTAAACTTACGGTCATCGGCAAAAGTACTTCTACTGGCACTAAAATTACCTTTAAGCCAGATAAAACAATCTTCCCTAAAACCGAATATACTTATGATATTCTCGCCGGCCGCTTAAGAGAACTAGCCTTTTTAAACAAAGGATTAAAAATAAAGTTAACTGATGTGCGCTCGGATAAAGAAAAAGAGGCGGTTTTTGAATTTTCCGGCGGGGTTATATCCTTTGTGGAATATCTGAATAAAAATAAAACCCCCCTACATAACAAAGTTGTTTATTTTGAGAAACTCCAGGACGATGTCAACGTGGAAGTGGCGTTACAATATAATGATGGTTATGCGGAAACCATGTTTTCCTTCGCCAATAATATTAATACAATAGAAGGAGGAACGCACCTGTCGGGCTTTAAATCTGCCCTGACCCGTGGGATTAATCAATACGCCAAATCCAAAAATTTACTTAAAGACGATATTGCCATTACCGGGGATGACGTACGGGAAGGATTAACCGCGGTGATCAGCGTTAAAGTACCTAATCCTCAATTTGAAGGACAAACTAAAACTAAATTAGGGAATTCTGAAGTTGAAGGTTTAGTTGCTTCTACTAGCCTTGAGGCATTGTCCAGTTATTTTGAGGAAAATCCTTCGGTAGCCAATAAAATTATTGATAAAGTCATTGTCGCTTCCCGGGCTAGAGAGGCTGCGCGTAAGGCGCGGGAATTAACCCGGAGAAAAGGGGCTTTAGAAGGCGCTGGATTACCGGGGAAGCTGTCGGACTGCTCAGAACGTGACGCAGCACTATGTGAATTATATATTGTTGAAGGTGATTCTGCCGGTGGTTCAGCCAAGCAGGGCCGCGACCGCAGATTTCAGGCCATTTTGCCGATTAAGGGGAAAATTCTTAATGTGGAAAAATCCCGGTTAGATAAAATTTTATCCAATGAAGAAATACGTACAATAATTACCGCTTTAGGTACGGGCATCGGAGAAGAATTTGATATATCTAAACTACGATACCATAAATTAATGTTGATGGCGGATGCAGATGTTGATGGTTCGCATATCCGCACGCTGCTTCTGACATTATTATACCGGCAATTACCTAAGCTTTTGGAAGAGGGGCATGTTTATATTACCCAGCCGCCGCTTTTTAAAATTAAAAGAGGCCAACGCGAAGAATATATTCAGACTGAGCAGCAGTTGAATGATATGCTTCTGGATTTAGGTCGGGAAGGGCACAAATTAATTCGCGTGAAAGATAAATTAAATTTTACGGATAACCAGTTTAAGGAGCTATTGAAGCTTTTGGTGGAATTAGATAGGCACGGGAGGTTTTTAGATAAAAAGGGAGTAAATTTTGCAGATTACCTTAGTTTTAGGCACCCTAAGACCAAAAAAATGCCAATTTATAGGGTTAAAGTGGATGGAAATGTCCAATTTCTTTATTCCGATAAGGAGCTAGCCATATTAACGGAAAAAGAGGGCAAAGAAATTGAGCGGGATGTCTTGCAACTTTTTGAGGCCCAGGAAATCGAAGAGCTAATTTTAAAGATCGAAAAATTAGGGATTGAGTTTGAAA
>JAPLLZ010000035.1:5063-10764 GCA_026387265.1 Candidatus Omnitrophota bacterium | reverse complement strand
GATTGAGTTTGAAACCTATTTTAACAGGCTGACAATGGTTAAATCGGGTGCAGATAAATCGGGGGAGAAGAAAATAAAAGCGGTCTACCGGATTGATAATAGTGATGACGTCAAAGAGGCTTTTAGTTTAAAGGAAGTCCTGGCTTATATTAAAGAAGTCGCGGCTAAAGGTATGCATATCCAAAGATATAAAGGTTTGGGCGAAATGAATCCCCAGCAGCTTTGGGATACGACCATGGATCCTGAAAAGAGAACAATTTTGCAGGTTACTTTAGAAGACGCGGTGGAAACGGATAAAATGTTTACGGTTTTGATGGGTGATCAGGTAGAGCCGCGGCGTGAATTTATTGAAGAGAACGCGCATAAAGTAAAGAATCTTGATATTTAAGGTTTAAAATTAGGGTTAGAATTAAATTATGTATACTCGTAATGACAAAATAATCCAGGTTTGTATTGAAGATGAAGTTAAGGACGCTTATCTAAATTACGCCATGAGCGTAATTGTCGGCCGCGCTTTACCTGATGTGCGCGATGGATTAAAGCCGGTACACCGGCGGATTCTTTATGCAATGCGGGAACTTAATTTGGAGCATTCTAAGCCGTATAAAAAATGCGCCCGTATCGTCGGTGAAACCATGGGTAAATACCATCCTCATGGGGACTCGGCGATTTATGAGACATTAGTAAGAATGGCGCAGGATTTTTCCTTACGCTATCCTTTAGTGGATGGTCAGGGAAACTTTGGTTCAGTTGATGGAGACTCCGCGGCAGCGATGCGTTATACCGAGGCGCGTCTGGCAGCAGTAAGCGATGAAATGCTCGGCGATATTGATAAAGAGACTGTAAATTTTGGGCCAAACTTTGATTCTTCTTTGAAAGAACCCCTACTTTTACCGGCGGCCCTGCCAAATCTTTTAGTTAATGGTTCAAGCGGTATTGCCGTAGGTATGGCTACGAATGTCCCCCCGCATAACTTAAATGAAGTTTGTGAGGCGATTATTTATCTCCTTGATCATCCTGAGGCGGAAATTAAAGACTTGATGCGGTATATCAAGGGGCCGGATTTTCCTACCGGTGGATTAATCTGTGGTAAGGGCGGGATTAAAGATGCGTATATGACTGGCCGGGGAAAACTCCTGATGCGGTCCAGAGCTACTGTGGAACACCAGAAGAATGGCAAAGACCTGATTATTTTTACTGAAATTCCTTACCAGGTTCAGAAATCCGCCCTGATTGAATCCATTGCCAGCCTAGTGGATGATAAAAAGATTGAAGGTATATCGGATATTCGCGATGAGTCCGATAAAGAAGGGATGCGCATTGTTGTTGAACTTAAACGCGATACCGAGTCGCAAATTGTATTAAACCAACTTTTTAAACACACACAGCTGGAAACTACTTTTGGCGTTATCATGCTGGCTTTGGTGGATAACCGGCCAAAAGTTTTAAATTTACGTCAGATACTGGATTGTTATATTGAACACCGTAGAGTAGTGATTCGCAGGCGTACCCAGTTTGAATTAGATAAGGCCTTGAAACGCGCACATATCTTGGAAGGCCTAAAAATTGCGCTTAAATTTATTGACCGGATTATTAAAGTTATTAAGACTTCTAAGAGCGTGGAAGTAGCCAAGATAAATTTAATGAAAGAGTTTGAGCTTTCTGAGCTGCAATCGCAAGCAATCCTGGAAATGCAGTTGCAGCGGTTGACCGCTCTTGAACGCGATAAACTTGAAGCGGAATATGCGGAGCTTTTAAAGAAAATTGAATTATGCCAGGCGATTTTGGCTTCGGTTAAAAAAATCGAAGCGATCATTAAAGAAGAACTGCAGGATTTAGTAAAAAAATATGGCGATACGCGGCGAACTGACATTGTGGGAGAAGCGGAGGAACTGGAAGTTGAAGATTTCATTGCCGAAGAGGATGTGGTGGTGACGATTAGCCACGGCGGTTATATCAAGCGCCTGCCGGTAAGCTCGTATCGTAAACAAAAACGCGGAGGAACCGGTGCCACTGGGGCAGAATTAAAAGACGAAGATTTTAGTGAACATCTTTTTGTCGCCTCGACTAAAGATTATCTGCTTATTTTTACGGATAAAGGACAAGTACATTGGCTGAAGGTTTATGAGATTCCTCAAGCCAGCCGTGTATCAAAAGGTAAGGCTATCGTTAATCTTGTACAAATGGAGGCGTCCGCCAAAGTAAGTTCAACTATCCCGGTAAAAGAGTTTTCCCCGGATAAGTTTTTGGTTATGGTTACTAAGTTTGGCCAAATTAAAAAGACTAAACTTGAAGCATATGGTAATCCGCGTAAGGGCGGGATTATCGGTATTACTTTAGATAAGCTGGATGCTTTGATTGGCGTAGAGATGACCGATGGTAAACAGGAGTTGCTTATCGGCACCCGGCAAGGCAAAGCGATAAGATTTTCTGAAGAAAAAGTTCGCGAAATGGGTAGGGGGGCGCGCGGAGTTAGGGCAATATCTTTAGCTAAAAAAGATGAAGTTATTGATATGGTCGTTCCGCAAAAGGCTTCGACGATTTTAACCGTGACCGAGTTGGGATTTGCTAAACGTACTACCATTGATGAGTACCGTCTAACCAGCCGTGGCGGTAAAGGGGTTATTAACATCAAAGTGACCGATAAAAACGGCCAAGCAGTAAATTTGAAAACTGTAAATGATAAAGATGAGCTTATGGTTATTACTCAAAACGGGATATTCCTGCGTTGTGCGATTAAAGATATCCGCGAAACAGGTCGTTCATCCCAAGGTGTGCGTTTAATTAAATTGCAGGATAAAGATCGAGTTTCTTGTGTTGCTCCGGTAATCGCGGAGGAGGAAGAATAATGCTTGACCCTGTCGTCTAGCCTGGTCCAGGACAAGAGCTTTTCAAGCTCTCGACACGGGTTCAAATCCCGTCAGGGTCACTAAATATAATGCGGGTTCTCCCCGCAGCAATGCGCTACGCAGATTAAAAAGAAATCTGCTTGCAGCTGCAGGGATTAATTCCGGCATACAATTTACGTTCACTTTGTTCCGTAAATTGTGCCGTCATTAAAAATCCCGTCAGGGTCATTAAATATTATTAAAGGTGCTCAAGCTCCTGCTTCGCCTTTGGCTTTGCAGGACCGCGCTAGATAAAAACTTAGAGGTGCTTGATGTGCGGAATAGTTGGCTATATCGGTAGCAAAGAAGCACAGCCCATTCTCTTGTCTGGTTTAAAACGCCTGGAATACCGCGGCTATGATTCAAGCGGCATAGCATTAATCCTGCCACATAATAAAAATATCGGAATCAGAAAAGCCCCCGGAAAAATCAGCGTATTGGAAAAATTAGTGAAAAGTAAGCCTCTTTGTGGCATGGTGGGGATTGCGCACACGCGCTGGGCTACTCATGGAGCTCCCACGCAAGTTAACGCTCATCCTCATTCTGATTGCGGTGGACAAATCGCTGTTGTGCACAATGGGATTATTGAAAATTATGAAGCCCTAAAAAATCAGCTGATTAAAGATGGCCACGCTTTTCGCAGTCAGACCGATACTGAAGTAATTGTGCACCTCATTGAAAAATTTTATAAAGGCATTCCTTTAGAAGAAGCAGTATCTTTGGCGCTTAAGCTGTTAATTGGTTCATTTGCTATCGGGGTGGTTGCTGTTAACGAACCGAATAAGCTGGTGGGCGCCAGGCGGGGCAGTCCTTTAATTATTGGAGTAGGCCAGGGAGAAAACTTTTTGGCTTCGGATGTCCCGGCAATCCTGGGGTTTACCAAAGAAGTTGTTTTTCTGGATGAAAACGAAATTGTTGTGTTAGATAAAAATAATTTTAAAATTAGCAATCTTGACGGAAAAGATGTGTTTAAAACAACTACGCATATCAACTGGGATATTGATCAGGCGGAAAAAGCCGGGTTTGATCATTTTATGCTCAAAGAAATTAATGAGCAGCCTAAGATTCTAGAGAGTTTAATTAATTCTCGTATTCAGAAGCAGACCGGCAAGATATGCTTTCAAGAGCAGAATATCCCGGAAGCCAAACTTAAAGAGATAAAAAATATTTTTATTGTGGCCTGTGGCACTGCTTATCATGCCGGCATGGTGGCTAAATATGTATTGGAATCACTTTGTCAGGTACCTACACAAATTGATGTTTCCAGCGAATTTAGGTACAGGGATCTTTTAATTGGCCCCGAGACACTGGTTATTGCGATTAGCCAGTCGGGAGAGACCGCAGATACTTTAGCTGGTATCCGAGAAGCCAAGCGCCGCAATTGTAGTATAATTTCTATATGCAATGTTTTAGGTTCAACGCTGACCCGGGAATCTGATGGTGTAATTTATATCCATGCTGGACCGGAGATTGGAGTTGCTTCGACCAAAGCTTATACTGCCCAATTAACTGCACTGTATTTATTTGCATTTTATTTGGCGCAAGTTAAAGGAATTATATCCGGCACCAAAATTAATAAATTGTTAACGGAACTATCCAAGGTACCTGGATATCAATCACAAATTTTAAAACAGCAGCAAAAAATTGCTGTTTTAGCGCGCAAACATTCGCATTTGGGATCGTTTTTATATTTAGGTAGAAATGTCAATTATCCGTCGGCTTTAGAAGGAGCGTTAAAGTTAAAAGAAATATCATATATCCCGGCTGAAGGTTATGCCGCCGGGGAAATGAAGCACGGGCCGATTGCTTTAATTGATGAATACCGGGCGGTAGTTTGTATTGCTCCGGAGTCTAAAGTTTATGAAAAAATGATATCTAATATTCAAGAAATCCGTTCCCGCAAAGGTAAGATTATTGCTATTGCCACCGTTGGTGATCAAGAAGTTAAAAAACTAACCCGTGAAATAATCTATGTTCCCAGAATAGAAGAAATTTTTTCTCCACTGCTTGTAGTGCTCCCGCTGCAGTTGATGGCATATCATATTGCTGTGAAACGCGGATGCGATGTTGATCAGCCGCGCAACTTAGCTAAGTCAGTAACCGTAGAATGATAAACCCGAAACTTGAAACTCTAAACAAACCCGAAACCTAAACTTAAAACGCAAAGTTTTTGTTTTGAATATTTAGATTTCGGATTTAGGGTTTGTTTAGGGTTTAGGATTTAGAGTTTAATATGTTATACATAGTAGCTACGCCAATCGGCAATTTAAAAGATTTTACGTACCGGGCAGTTGAGGTCTTAAAGAGCGTAGATTTAATTGCCTGTGAAGATACGCGGCATACTAAAATCTTGCTTACGCATTATGAGATAAAAACTCCCACCACTAGTTTTTTTCAACACAACCGGTTTACTAAAGGGGAGTACTTGGTGGGGTTATTAAAAGCAGGTAAAAATATCGCTTTGGTGTCAGATGCCGGTACTCCAGGGATTCTGGATCCCGGGTACAATTTAATTAATTTGGTCATCCAGAACAAACTAGAGATGACGTTTGTCCCTGGCCCGGCGGCTTTTATAAATGCACTTGTATTGTCGGGTAAACCGGCGCATGAATTTTATTTTGCCGGGTTTTTACCAAACCGCACCGGAGCACGCAAGAATCAGCTGGAGAGATTAAAACAGCTTAATTGCACGCTGATTGTTTATGAATCTTGCCACAGGATTTTAGCCACCCTGGATGATATTGAGTTTGTTTTTGGGGATCGGGAAATCGCAGTTGCCCGGGAATTAACTAAAAAGTTTGAAGAGGTTTTGC
>JAPLLZ010000035.1:0-5023 GCA_026387265.1 Candidatus Omnitrophota bacterium | reverse complement strand
AACTAAAGTTAACCTTTAAGCCCGGCTCAGAGAAGCTGGTAAGGTGAAAAAATGAAAATAAAATTGTATAACAATAAAAGTATCCGCCAAAATAATGTGGCGGATTTTTTTTGCCCATCCAAACACAATGTAGAGACGCAAGATTTTGCGTCTCTACTATTTTATTATGAGAAATTATTCTGCATTTTTTAAATTATGAAAGAAAAGGTTAAAATTCTGGACCAAGAAGGTATTAACCGCGCGATTATGCGCATTGCCCATGAAATTATTGAGAAAAATAAGGGTAGCGTGGATTTGTGTATAGTGGGCATCAGAAATCGCGGAGTATATATTGCCCAGCGCATTGCCGCCAGCATTAAACAGATTGAAGGCGTAGATGTCCTAACCGGCGCTTTGGACATTACACTTTATCGTGATGATTTAGCATTGGCCAGCGGTCAGCCGCTGGTGCGTAAAACCGAAATAGATTTTGATATCAATGATAAAAACCTGGTTTTAGTCGATGATGTACTGTATACAGGGCGCGCTATCCGGGCAGCCCTGGATGCATTGATCGATTTTGGCCGGCCCAGGTCAATACAGTTGGCAGTGTTGGTTGACCGGGGGCATCGTGAATTACCGATCCGGGCAGATTTTGTGGGCAAGAACATTCCTACTTCTAAAAAAGAATCCGTAGAGGTGCACCTTAAAGAATCTGATGGTAGCGATGAAATTTTGATCTTGGAGAAAGAATAATGTTGTGGACCAGAAAAGATCTTTTAGGGCTTGAATATTTAACACCAGATGAGCTGCAACTTATTTTAGATACAGCGGAATCTTTTAAAGAGGTCTCCACCCGTGAGATTAAAAAAGTGCCTGCTTTACGCGGTAAGACCGCAGTTAATCTTTTTTATGAGCCATCTACACGTACTAGGGTATCTTTTGAGGTTGCTGCCAAAAGGCTTTCTGCCGATGTAATTAATATTGCTACTGAAACTTCCAGTGTGCGCAAGGGAGAAACCTTAATCGATACCGGAAAAAACATCCAAGCGCTTAAAGCGGACATTATTATTATGCGGCATAATTGTTCCGGCGCCGCTAATATCCTGGCGCGTTCTTTAGACATTAGCGTAGTCAATGCCGGAGATGGCTGGCATGAACATCCAACCCAAGCCCTGCTGGATATCTTTACTTTAAAGGAAAAATTAGGTAAAATTAGCGGCTTGAATGTGGCGATTGTTGGTGATATTGCGCATTCGCGGGTTGCCCGTTCAAATATTTGGGGACTGACGAAGTTAGGGGCACAAGTTACTTTGTGTGCTCCGGAAATGTTGATTCCGCCCGGAATAGAAATAACCGGCGCTAAGATTTCAAACAATATTGATGAAGTTTTGAAAAACGCAGATGCGGTGAATGTTTTAAGAATGCAATTTGAACGGGATGAAGGCGCGGCATTCCCGGAACAGTTGGATTATTTTAAAAAATTTGGCATTACGGAAGAAAGATTAGCGAAGGCAAAAAAAGATATTGTCGTCATGCATCCCGGGCCGATAAACCGGGGGATTGAAATGTCCAGCGGAGTGGCTGATGGAAAGAATTCGGTGATTTTAGAGCAGGTGACTAACGGGATAGCGGTAAGGATGGCGGTTTTATTTTTAGTGAGCCAGGCAAAGGAAGCCAAAGGATGAGTATACTAATAAAAAATGGCAGAGTTGTTGATCCGGCTAATAAAATTGATGCGGTAAATATTCAAGCTCAAGCGGCAACGATAATCGATGCGGCGGGAAAAATTGTTGCTTCAGGTATTATCGATATACATGTACATTTGCGTGAGCCCGGCAGGGAAGACAAAGAAACAGTCGCCAGTGCTACTGCTGCCGCGGCTAAGGGCGGGGTGACTACGGTATTGGCAATGCCCAATACGCATCCTGCGATGGATTGCGAAGACAACATCAAGTTGTTGCAGGGAATTATTAAGAAAAGCGCTTTAGTGAATGTGCTTATTTGCGGGACGCTTACTAAAGAACGATTGGGTCAAGAATTAAGCGATATTGCCGCGCTTAAGAAGGTCGGCGCTTTGGCTATTTCCGATGATGGTTGCTCCGTAGATAGTGATACCTTGATGTTGGAGGCGTTTAAAAAAGCAAAGCAGGCCGGGCTTTTAACAGTATGCCATTGCGAAGATAAAAAACTTTCCGGTAAAGGAGTAATGAACTTAGGTTTTAATTCTACCCGCTTGGGTTTGCGTGGTATTTCTAATGAATCAGAATATAAAAGAGTCAGTCGCGATATTGAGCTGGCAGCAAAATGCGGCGCCCCTGTACATATTGCGCATGTAAGCTGCAGGGAATCAGTAGATATAATTGCCGCAGCTAAAAAAAGAGGAGTTAAGGTCACCTGTGAAACCGCTCCGCATTATTTTGCCTTAACCGACGAAGACATTGTTGATTATGATACAAATATGAAGATTAATCCGCCCTTAAGGGCTAAACAAGATGTAGCGGCAATAAAGGCCGGATTAAAAAATATGGTGATCGATGCGATTGCTTCGGATCACGCCCCGCATACGGAAAACGAAAAAGATATTGAGTTTGATCGCGCGGAATTCGGAAAAATTGGGCTTGAGTCTGGATTGGCAATAAGTATTATGGAGTTAATTGAAAAAAAGATTTTAAGCTGGCAGGAATTAGTTAATGTCCTAGCGGTAAATCCGGCAAAAATACTAGGAATTGATAAGGGGACTTTAAGTGTAGGTGCGCAGGCAGATTTAATTGTCATCGATGCGGGTAAAGAATTTATCCTTGAGAAAAAAAGTATAGTTTCAAAATCTAAAAACTCTCCGTTTATTGGAAGAAGGCTAAAAGGATTGGTGGAATATACGATTTATAACGGGAAAGTAATATACCAGGGCTAAGAATGGAATTTATTGCCGATCTACATATTCACTCTAAATACTCGCGGGCAACCAGCCGCGATATGGATATTGTGCATTTAGCGCAGTGGGCTAAATTAAAAGGCATTACTTTAATGGGCACGGGTGACTTTACCCACCATTTGTGGCTGGAAGAGTTAAAGCATACCCTAGAAGATTGCGGCAACGGTTTATTTAAACATGCCGGAATTTATTTTATGCTCACTGCTGAAATCAGTAGTATTTATTCTAAAGGAGGCAGGGGGTATCGTATTCATAATCTAATTTTTGCTCCATCTTTTGCCGTTGTAGACAAGATTAATAATGCTCTCTCCCGCCGGGGTGCGAATTTATCCAGCGATGGCCGCCCGATTATCGGCTTGGATGCTGCAGAGCTGGCAAAAATAGTATTTGATATTGATGAAAATTGCATGCTTGTCCCGGGGCATATTTGGACTCCCTGGTTTAGCCTGTTTGGTTCGATGTCCGGATTTGATAAAATTGAAGATTGTTTTGAAGATCAAACACCGAAGATATTTGCCTTAGAAACCGGGTTGTCTTCTGATCCGGCAATGAATTGGAGGCTTAGCGCTTTAGATAGATTTACCTTAATTTCCAATAGTGATTCGCATTCGCCCCAGAAAATTGGCCGGGAAGCCAATGTTTTTAATTGTGGGTTAGACTATCAATCAATCCGCCAGGTTTTGAAAAATAAAGATCGGGATAAGTTTTTATATACGATTGAATTTTTCCCGGAAGAAGGAAAATATCATTTTGACGGGCATCGCCTTTGTGGTATTCGTTGGTCTCCTCAGGAAACTAAACAGAACAATGGAAAGTGTCCTAAGTGCGGTAAGCCGGTTACGGTAGGAGTAGTTAATCGCGTGGAAAAATTAGCCGATCGGCCGGAAGGATTCAAGCCGCAGAATGCTATCCCATTTAAAAATTTAATTCCTTTGGATGAAATTATTGCTTCAGCTAAAGGTTTAGGTAAAGCTTCAGTAAGCGTGGAAAGAGATTACCGCCTTTATCTGAGCAAATTTGGTACAGAGTTTGAAATTTTACTCAGAGCTTCAAAGGAAGAGTTGCTTAAAGGGCTTCCTCCCAAAATTGTGGAAGGAGTTATGTTAGCGCGCCAAGGCAAAGTTAATATCAAGCCTGGTTATGACGGTGAATATGGCGTAGTTTCAGTGTTTGCAGAAACGTCTGCGGCCAAAAGCGAAGAGCAGTTGAATTTATTTTAAATTAATCCCCCTGCCCTTCAATAAGCTCAGGGTGGGGGCATTGAGAATAATTGAAACGCCCCTGTAGCGCAATGGATAGCGCACTAGCCTCCGGAGCTAGTGGTACAGGTTCGACTCCTGTCAGGGGCATAAATATGAGAAGTAATGTAGTTTAGATGCTAGCCCATTTTTTAGGCTAAAAATTGACATAAGTGGTTTGAAAGTTACATTTATGGTAGATTTTTTTGGTTTGAGTGGAGCGAAATCAACAAAATCAATCATTGAGCGGGGGTAATGAAATTATGAAAGCAATATTGTTTCTGGAAGACGGAAAAAGTTTTGATGGGCAGAGCGATCTAGTCACAGAATGTTTAGGGGAAGTAATTATAAATACTGCTGTAGTGGGATACCAGGAAATGATCACGGATCCGGCTAATGCAGCAAAAATCCTGGTGTTTACCTATCCGCTTATTGGTAATTATGGATGCGCGCCTAAATTTAGTGAATCCGCAAAAGTCCAGGTGGCGGGTTTGGTGATGAAAGAAAAAAGCCAGATCTATTCAAACTGGCAGGCCAAGTTAAGTTTAGATGATTTCCTCAAGGCGCAAAAGAAAACAGCAATCTACAATTTAGACACGCGCACTCTTACTGTGCATCTGCGCGAGAAAGGCCCGTTAATCGGGATTATTTCTACGCGGGAGTTTGATTCTAAAAAACTGCTGGATAAAATAAAAATATTTAAACAACAGCCGGTAAAAACATTACTGCCGGAATTATCTACTCAAAAAATACTTTCTCTAGGTAAAACTAAAGGGAAAAGCATTGCGGTTTTAGATTTAGGGATAACCGCTAGTTTAATTAAACAGCTAGAGGCGTTTAACTGTCCACTTAAGATTATTCCATATAACGC
>JAPLLZ010000018.1:7011-31071 GCA_026387265.1 Candidatus Omnitrophota bacterium | reverse complement strand
TATAGAATTTCAGAATTTAGATGTTTCCGCAGACCAGTTGGCTGCGGATGAAATGATGGCTAAAACCGGGCAGATGGGGGTTCCGGTTTTGGATATTGACGGAGAAATTATTGTAGGTTTTGACAAAGAAAAAATTAAATTAGCTTTGGGATTATGAGAGGAACTTACTTATTAGCTAAATAATTAAGTTGCAGGCAATTTTTACGGTGGTACAATAATTTAATAATATAATAAAGGAGAAGAAAAAATGAGAGAGAGAATTGAAAAGGCATTAGATAAGGTTCGGCCGATGCTCATGGCTGATGGCGGGAATGTAGAATTGATTGATGTTACGGCTGACGGAGTAGTAAAATTAAAATTAAAAGGAAGCTGTGGTTGTTGTCCGATGAGCTCGATGACCTTAAAGAACGGGATTGAAAAAATTCTCAGGCAGGAAGTTCCGGAAATAAAAGAAGTCGTCGCCCTATAAAATTAATTTTACTATGGGGCTGCAGGATAAGTTTCAATGTCTTAAGGGCATCATTCTGGGGTATAAGTCAGCGGTAGTAGCATTTTCTGGCGGCCAGGATAGCGCGCTTCTGCTTAAGGTTTGTACGCTTTTATTGCCACCTGATAAAATCCTGGCGGTTACTGCGGTGTCGGAAACTTATCCTAAATCTGAATTGGCTAAGGCAAAAATTTTAGCTAAACAGATTGATGTAAGATTAAAGATAATTAAAACTGCTGAGCTGAGCAATAAAAAATTTACAGCCAATCCTGTTTGGCGCTGTTATTTTTGTAAACAAGAGCTTTTTTTAAAATTAATTGAAATTGCCAAGCAAAATAAATTGCAGTTTGTTTTAGAGGCTAGCAGCATTTCAGATGATCAGGATTATCGTCCGGGGAAAATTGCCAAGCGTAAGCTTAAAATAAAATCACCTTTAACCCAGGCAGGTTTCGATAAGCAAGATATCCGCCGATTAAGTAAAATTCTGGGGCTTGCCAGCTGGGATAAGCCAAGCTTAGCCTGTTTAGCTTCGCGGATACCTTACGGTACTAAAATTACCTCCAGCTTACTTAAGCGTATTGATCAGGCGGAAGACTATTTGCATAGATTGGGTTTTCGGCAGGTACGCCTGCGGCATCACAACCAGCTTTGCCGTATCGAAGTAGATAAGAATGAAATTGGCAAATTGCTGAATAAGCGCAAGCAAATAGTTGAAAAATTAAAAGGCCTGGGTTATAGTTATGTTACTGTAGATTTAGAGGGATATCGTACTGGTAGTTTAAATGAGGTAATTGGGAAATGAATCCAGCCCTTCTAGGGGGTTGGTGTTTAACAGAGAAAGAAGGGTTGGGTGAAAAAAGTATATTTGGATTATGCGGCAACTACTCCTACTGATCCTGAGGTTATTGCAGCGATGGAGCCGTATTTTTTTGAAAAATTTGGCAATGCTTCAAGTTTACATGCTTATGGCCAAGAGGCCAAAAAAGCCCTAGAGGATAGCCGACAGAGCCTGGCGGATTTTATTGGTGCAAAACCTGAAGAAATTGTATTTACATCCGGAGGCACCGAATCAGATAATTATGCGCTTTTAGGTACAGCTTATGCTTTGGAGAAAAAAGGTAATCATATTATTACTTCTGTAATTGAGCATCATGCTATTAGCGAACCGGCGAAATTTCTGGAGAAAAAAGGGTTTAAAGTTACTTATTTAAAAGTAGATAAAGATGGACTGGTTTCTGCAGAGGATTTAAAGAAAGCGATTACTGATAAAACTATTCTTATCAGTATTATGCATGCTAATAACGAAATTGGTACGCTTCAGCCGATTGCGCAATTGGGTAAACTAGCCAAAGACAAAGGGATTTATTTTCATACTGACGCTGTGCAGACCATAGGGCATATTCCGATAAATATAGATAAGCTAAATGTGGATTTATTATCTCTTTCTGCCCATAAATTTTACGGGCCAAAAGGAGTAGGTGCTTTGTATGTCAGAAAAGGTACGCGCCTTGAAACATTTATGCGCGGTGGAGATCAGGAAAAAGGCAGGCGCGCCTCCACGCATAATATTACTGGCATTGTAGGTTTAGCTAAAGCAATCCAGCTTTGCCAAAGCAAAATGGCAGATGAGATAAAGTTTCAGAGTGCTTTGCGGGATAGGTTGATTAAGGAAATTCCCGCCAGAATTCCTGAGGTTAGGCTTAACGGGCATCCTACGCAAAGGTTGCCTAATAGTGTAAATTTTTCGATTAAATATATTGAAGGTGAATCTATACTTTTGAGCCTGGATATGTTGGGAATTGCCTGTTCTACCGGTTCAGCTTGCACCTCCAGTTCTCTTGAGCCTTCACATGTTTTATTAGCGATTGGTTTAGACCATGAAACAGCACATGGCTCTCTTAGGATTACTCTGGGACGCTGGACTAAGGAGTCGGACATAGATTATCTTTTGGAAAAATTACCTCCAGTTGTACAAAAGTTACGCGCAATGTCTCCTCTTTATGAAAAATAGTTTACCTACGCTTGGGAAAGTCCATCCGGATTTTTTTAATCAGCATATTTATCGTAAATTAGGCAAACCAGATAAATCGATTATTGTTGGCCCTCAAAACGGAGTAGATTTTGGTGTCGTAGATCTGGGGGCAAAGGTAATGGTTGTATCTTGCGACCCGTTTTTTATTGCCCGGGATTTAGGCCTGGAAAAAGCTGCCTGGTTTGCTGTGCATATTATTGCTAGTGATGTGGCGGTAAGCGGAATTGCTCCAAAATATCTAGCAATTGATTTAAATCTTCCGCCAGAAATTACTGAACCGGAATTGGTGCAGATGTGGGATGCGGTGCATAAAGAATGCCGGAAGCTTAAGATCAGTGTAATTACCGGGCATACTGCCCGGTATGCCGGATGCAATTATCCAATGGTCGGCGGAGCAACCATGTTTGGTTTAGGTAAAAAGAAAGAATTGATCAATCCAAAAGCTAAAGTTGGGGATGCAATTATTATTTCTAAGGGGCCGGCGATTGAAACTACAGGATTGATGAGTGCGTATTTCCCGGAATTTTTAGAAGCTAAATACGGAAAATCTTTTGTGCAGCGCGCGCAAAATGTTTTTTATCAAATGTCTACGGTTAAAGATGCTTCAATTGCGGCCTCTGTCGGCGGAGTAACCGCGATGCATGATGCCACAGAATGCGGAATATGGGGCGGGCTTTTTGAAATTGCCCAGCATAGCCAGGTGGGTATGTGTATTGACTTAAACAAAATTATTTTGCAGGAAGAGGTTAGGTTGACTTGTGAATGTTTTGATCTTGATCCCTATAAATCTATCAGTGAGGGTACATTATTAGCTACAGCTAATAAACAAAAAGCAAAAACTATCGTTGAGGCTCTGGAAAAAGCAGGTATTCCTGCTAGTGTTGCCGGTGAAGTGACTGCGCAATCAACAGGGATGCGTGTTTTAGATGGAAAGAAAAACTATGTACTCCAGCATCCTAGGGTCGATCCTTTTTGGGGGAAATTTGAGGAGTACTTAAAGAAAAGATGAACCCAGCCCTTCTTAGAAGGGCTGGTGTTTTAATAGAGAAAGAAGGGCTGGGTGAAAGAAAAAATACTGGATTATTTAAATAAAAAACATGATTATCTTTCCGGGGACCAGATTAGTAAACATCTGGGGATTAGCCGCCAGGGGCTATGGAAACATATCCAGGAATTGAAAGATTTAGGTTATGAGATTGTTGCCGTCCCGCATTTAGGCTATCGGCTGGAATCTTGCCCGGACCGCCTTTTTGCTTTTGAGGTCAAACGTAATTTACATACAAAATTTATTGGTCAAAATATCCATTATTTTGATTATTTAGTTTCTACTATGGACGCGGCTATGCAGTTGGGGATGAATGCTGCGGACAGCGGTACATTGGTGTTGGCGGAGTCACAAATTAAAGGCCGCGGTAGATTAGGCAGAAGTTGGCTCTCACCTAAATATAAAGGTATCTACCTATCTTTAATCCTTAGGCCGCGGATTTCGCCTGCTGCTTGTCCGATCTTGACCTTGATGAGTGCAGTAAGTATCTGTGAAGCGGTAAAAGAAGTTACCAGTTTAGATGTGCAGATAAAATGGCCCAATGATATATTAATTAATAATAAAAAAGTTTCTGGGATTCTAACGGAAATGAATGCCGAAGTAGATAAGGTAAATTTTGTGGTAATTGGGGTCGGTTTAAATGTGAACAACGATAAAAAATCTTTGCTCTCCCAGGCTATTTCCCTGAAAGAAGAGTGTGGCGCCTGGATTAGCCGGGTGGCTTTACTGCAGGAAATTTTACGCAAAATAGAAAACAACTATTTTCTTTTGGAGGATAAGGGAAGCCAGGAGATTATTAATAAGTGGCGTAATTTTACGCTTACCTTGGGCACGCGGGTTAAAGTTTATTATCAAAATAAGCATATTGAAGGCCAGGCAACGGATATTGATCAGGATGGTTCTTTGTTGATCCGTAAAGATTCCGGCTTGATACAAAAGGTTTCTAGCGGTGATGTAACGGCTTGCCGCTAATGTAAACCATATAAATATTATTGGTTGACAATTAAACCGCTCACTTTATAATGTTTTTATGTTTAAGATAAAGTTGAAGCGGTTTTTAATTATTGTGTTGCTTGCTTTTCCGCAAATTTCTTTTTCCGCCCAAGAAAGTATTCAGGAGCTTGAGCCTTTGGTGATTACCAGGCAGAAACAGTTTCTTTTAAATTCCTATTCTACAGATTCTGATTCAGCTGAAGCATTTAATTACCAATCCGGTTTAGAGAATTTAAGTAGTTTGCCGCTTGATTTGCAGAGTCGGTCTTTAGCCGGCGGCATTCAGGCGGATTTTTCGCTGCGCGGGTCTACTTTTTCACAAGTATTGATCCTGCTTAATGGTACAAGAATAAACGACCCGCAGACTGCGCATTATAATGCCGACATCCCTTTTACTAAAGAAGATGTAAAAAAAATTGAAGTTATACCCGGAGCAGGTTCTTCTTTGTTTGGCCCGGATGCTATCGGCGGCGCGGTGAATTTCGCGCTTAAGGAACCTTTAGAGAAAAAAACTGTTTGGGAATTTGCGACGGGCAACCAGCGTAACGGCTATGGGTTATTTAGTATTAGCGATAAGTTTAAGGATTTGGGTTTTAGGATTTCGGTTGAGGATGCGCAGTCTAGAGGATTTCGTTATGATACGGATTATAAAAAGTTTACCAGTTCTTTAAGTACGCAATGGCAGCTGCCGCTGGGAAGTTGGAAAAATAGTTTTGGTTATCAAGAGAAAGAATATGGAGCATATGATTTTTACACTCCGGGGATGGGCTATCCCTCCCGAGAATGGACCAAGACTTATCTATTAAACAGCAATTTAAGCCTAGATAAGGATGGGTTATTAATTAAGCCGAACTTTTTGTGGCGCCGCCATTTTGATAAATTTGCCTTGAATGAAACAGTAGATAACTATAACGACCATCGTACAGATATGTTTGTTCCCAGTATTTATTTCCAAAAGGAAACTGGGCTGTTGGGTAAGGTGGGATTAGGTTTGGAATGGGGCCAGGAGAGGATTGCTTCGACTAATTTAGGTAAACATATTCGTAACCATCAAAGCGTGTATTTGGATGATAGTTTGGCATTAGGCCAAAAGTGGGATCTAGGTTTCTCTTTGCGTTTAGACGACTTTTCCGATTTCAATCAAGTGTATACTGGTTCTACTAATTTTAAATTTAAATTTACTCCCGAAGCAGCGTTTAATTTCGGGATCTCCAGAAGTATGCGTGTTCCTTCATTTACTGAGCTTTACTATAATGATTCCACTACTATTGGCAATGTTAACTTAACTGCTGAGCGGGCCTGGAATTATCAGGCAGGTTTTGAATATCAGCAGGAGAAATTATCACAAGGCCTGGTTTTCTTTCTACGCCAAGAGGATCAAGTGATTGATTGGGTAAGAACCGATTCTACCCAAAAGTGGCAGGCAAGAAATTTTACCTCTGATGATGTTTTCGGGGTTGAATATTCGCTGCATAAAAAGATTAATCAGCTATTTAGTTGGGATGCGCACTATGTCTATACCGATAAGGTGGTAGACAGTCAGGGGTACCTTTATAAATATGGTCCCAATTATGCCCGGCATTTAGTAGGTACAACTTTTGTTCTGGATTTTCCTTTTGGGCGGCAGGAAATAGGATTTAATTACAAACAGCGGCCCGGCCGGCGCGGCTGGTTGTTGCTGGATGCCGGATTTAATTATAATTTAAACAAAAACGCCAAGATTTTCTTAAGCTCTACCAATATTTTAAATGTGGAGTATCAGGATATTGCCGGTATTCCCCAGCCTGGTAGATATATTCAGGCGGGCTTAAGAATAGAATGGTAGGTTTATTGATTTTAGGAAGCAGATAATATATAATAGCTGACCGATTGATAAAAAAGGAGGCACATGTTTATTCACGTAGTTTTATTTGTAGTAAAACCTAAAGAGGTTGCTAAATACCGCGCAGATAGCTTAATGTGGGCTCGTTATACCAAAAAAGCTTGTGGTTTTTTGTCATACCGGACAATGAAACGTTACGGCTATAAGGATCAATATGCTTCCGTATATCAGTGGGCCGCAAAATCCGATCATGACCGGTTTATGCGTAAATATCATGATTGGCTGGTCAGTAAATCTAAAGCTAAAGTTAAGGTGGTAGATTACTATAACCTTAAGGAGTTAGATAATTTAAGGTGATAATAATTATTGACAATAAGCGCGGTTATTATATAATTTCTTTTGTAGTAAACAAGGGAGTAGAAGTCTTGAACCGTAAGGAGAAAGAATAACACGCCTTACGGTTTTTTGTTTATTCTCTTGGTTCGGCTATAATTTTGTGGAAAGGAGGAAGCAAAGAAAATGGCAAAAGGTAAAGTAAAGTGGTTTTCCAATCAAAAGGGTTATGGTTTTATTACTCCTGAGAACGGCGCGGATGTATTTGTACATCATACCGCAATTCAGGGTGATGGCTATAAAACTCTCGAGGAGGGCCAGGAGGTCGAGTTTGAGATTGAAAAAGGTCCCAAAGGTGAACAAGCTACTAAAGTAGTGAAGTTATAACCTAACAGGAATAAAGCAAAAGGCCCGGCATAATCAGCTGGGCCTTTTTGCTTAGTACTTATTAAGCATGAAAAATATTAAAAAACGCATAGTGGTAGCAATGAGCGGAGGGGTTGATTCTTCAGTAGCCGCAGCCTTGTTAAAAGAGCAGGGGCATGAGGTAATTGGCTTAACTATGTGTTTTAATCTGGCAGAAAAGAATGGCCGTAGGCCCAGCTGTTGCGGTTTAGCCGGAATTGAAGATGCGCGCCGTGTTTGTCACAAGCTAGGAATCCGGCATTATATTCTAAACCTGGATAAAGATTTTTACCGGCAGGTAATCCAGAATTTTTACCAGGAGTATCTTAGCGGACGTACTCCCAATCCTTGCGTTCGATGCAATCAGTTTATAAAATTCGGCATTTTACTTAAAAAAACAATTAATCTGGGGATGCAATTTTTGGCTACCGGACATTATGCCAGAATCGTGAATTCCCCGAATGGGTATCTGCTTAAGAAAGCCAAAGACCTTAAAAAAGACCAGTCTTATTTTCTCTATCGCCTAACTCAGGCGCAACTTAAACACGTAATTTTTCCATTAGGTGATTTACATAAACTTAAAGTAAGGCAGTTGGCTGCTGATTTTGGGCTTTCTGTAGCGGAAAAGCAGGACAGCCAGGAAATTTGTTTTTTAGCTGACGGTAAATATAATGAATTTATTAAAATCAAAGGGCGGGGTTGTATTAAGCCGGGAAATTTTATAGATAAAGATGGCAATATCTTGGGAGAGCATCAGGGGATACCGTTTTATACCATAGGCCAGCGTCACGGGCTGGGGGTGGCTGCGCAACATCCTTTTTATGTAACGCAGATTGATGTTAAGAATAATCTGGTTATTCTGGGTGGCCGTCAAGAAGCTTATAAAAGCAGTTTTGTTGTAAAAGATGGGCACTACTTGAGCAAACTTCCTAAAAAGAAGATTGAGATTAAAGTGCGTATACGTTATAATCATAAAGAAGCTAATGCTATTGTTTATCCGGGTAAAGATCAGCAGCGAGTGGTTTTCAAGCAGGCACAGTTTGCTATTACTCCCGGTCAATCTGCAGTTTTTTATAGTAAAGATACAGTTGTAGGAGGAGGGATAATCCAAAAGGTTATTGATTAAGATGATTAAAGAAGATAAGGAAATAGTTGCTAAGATTAAAGAGCTGAAGAAAAAACGCAATGCCATTATTCTGGTGCATAATTATCAATTACCTGAAGTCCAGGATATTGCCGATTTCCGTGGGGACTCACTGGAGCTCTCCCGGATTGCTGCTAAAACCGAAGCCAAAGTTATTATTTTTTGCGGGGTTTATTTTATGGCAGAGACCGCTTCTATTCTTTCCCCGGATAAATTAGTAATTATGCCTGATGTTTCTGCTGGTTGCCCGATGGCCAATATGATGAATGCGCAAGATTTAAAAAAGCTTAAACATGAGCATCCTGGGGCAGTAGCCGTGGGGTATGTAAATACTTCGGCAGCGGTTAAGGCTGAGTTAGATTATTGTTGTACTTCGACAAACGCAGTGGCGGTAGTTAATGCGCTAAAAAATGAAAAAGAAATAATTTTTGTTCCGGATAAATATTTGGCAGACTATGTTTCTAAAAAAAGCGGTAGAAAGCTGATTACTTGGCATGGGTTTTGCCCCACGCATGTTAAAATATTGCCTGAAGACTTAAAGCGGGAGAAAAAATTTCATCCCCAGGCTAAAGTGATGGTGCACCCGGAATGTTTGGCCTCAGTTGTGGCGATGGCGGATGTTGTGCTTTCTACCAGCCAAATGGCCAAATTTGCCAAGGAAGATCCGGCTAAAGAGTTTATTATCGGTACGGAGGCAGGCTTACTCTATCGGCTTAAACAGGATAATCCAGACAAAGAATTTTATTTGGCCAGCGAACGCGCGGTATGCCCGAACATGAAACGTACTACACAAGAGAAAGTACTCTGGGCTCTAGAGGAGCTTAAGGAAGAAGTCCGGGTTTCCGATGAAATCAGAAAGAAAGCGCGCTTGGCGATTGATCGTATGCTGGCTATTATCTAGATAAACCCCATAAACTCCAGCATTTAATTATTAAGGTCATACGATTTAAGCTGTAAGTCTTAAGCTGTAAGCTTAAAGCTTATAACTTACAGCTAGTTTTTAATGAGTTAATTAATGAAGAAGGCGCAGGATGAATATTCCGATTGTTTTTGAGGATGATTGGTTATTGGTGGTGAATAAGCCCGCTGGATTATTAAGTGTTCCTACGCCTAGACAAGAATCGCGCACACTAACCAGTATTTTAAATCAGGATGTGCAAGACCGGGGACTAAAATATCGCCTGTATCCTTGTCATCGTTTAGACCGGGAGACTTCGGGACTTTTAATTTATGCTAAAGGCAGAAGCATTGAAGAAAAGATGACCCAGGCCTTTAGGGACAGATTAGTAGGCAAGAAATATATCGCTTTTGTTCATGGTAGATTACCACAACTGCAAGGAGAGATTAGTTCGGCAATTGAAGGAAAAAGCGCGCTTACTAAATACAAAGTTATTCAGGAGAAAAGCAATTATAGCGTAGTGGAGGTTTTTCCGCTTACTGGCCGGACTAATCAAATCCGTATTCATTTTAAAAATATCCAGCATCCTTTGGTAGGAGAGGATAAATTTGCTTTTCGTAAGGATTTTGTTTTGCGTTTTAAGCGCGTTTGTTTAGAGGCCCAGGAACTTAACTTTAAACATCCGGTAACCGGGAAGAATTTAACAATCAGTATTGATTTAGCGGCTGATCTTAAGGATTTCTTATCCAAACATGATTAAGTATATAATTTTAGGGGTAATCCAGGGCGTAAGTGAATTCCTGCCGGTCAGCTCATCCGGGCATTTGGTGATCGCGCAGAAAATCTTAAATATCCAGCAACATCTGGTAGCTACTTCGGTTGTCCTGCATTTAGGCACGCTTCTGGCGGTGGTTATATTTTTCCGGAGAGATATCTTAAACCTTTTTAAAGATTTAAAATTATTTGGACAGCTTTGTGCAGTGACGGTTATCACCGGGACTATCGGCGTGTTAGGAAAAGATTTTTTTGAAAGCTTATTTAGTTCAGCTAGAATAGTTGCTATTGCCTGGGTGTTTACCGGTATAATGCTTCTGGTGACTAAAAAATTCACGCAATTAAATAAAGATAAGCTGCAAACTAAAGATGTGTTTATTCTGGGCCTGGCGCAGGGCTTAGCGATTATTCCCGGGGTTTCCCGTTCAGGGGTAACTATTTCTACTTTATTTTTTAGAAAGATTAACCGCCAGTTGGCTTTTAGTGTGTCATTTTTGGTTTCCATTCCTATAATTCTTGGGGCGGCTTTATTGGAGGCTAGAAAGATAGAATCTTTGGGGCAGCAGGATATCGTAAATCTGGCAGCTGGTTTAATTTTTAGTTTTATTTTTGGGATGATCGCACTTCTAGCTTTAAGGTCAGTTATTAACAAAGCGAAGTTTTACTATTTCGGATATTATTGTTTGTTTATGGCGGGGGCGGTATTATTTTTTATGAAGTAATTTTTAGCTGCTTATTTTTGCGTCAAAAATTGAAAGGAATTAAAAATGAGCATAGTTGTTTTAGGCACGGTGGCCTTGGATAGCGTAAAAACTCCTTTTGGCAAGCGTAAAGAATTATTGGGAGGTTCCGCGGCGCATTTTTCTATGGCGGCTAGGCTTTTTACTAAAGTGAATTTAATTGCAATTGTAGGCAGTGATTTCCCACGCAAGCACATTACTTTTTTAAGGAATAAGGGGCTTAACCTTAGTTCCTTGATTATAGATAAGGGAAAAACATTTAGGTGGGAAGGTGAATACCGGGGTGATTTAAATTCTGCGCTTACTTTAAATACCCAACTGGGAGTGTTGTCGGTATTTAAGCCGGAAGTTTCGTTAGCGCAGCGTAAAATCGAAAATATATTTTTAGCCAATGTCGACCCGGATATCCAGGAACATCTTTTAATCAAGATGCATTCTCCGAAATTAGTGGGTTTAGATAGTATGAATTATTGGATAGATACTAAGCGTAAGGAGTTGATTAAGTTACTCCACCGCATAGATATTTATGTAGCCAATGATCAGGAAGCGCGATCCTTAAGTGGTGAGAGTAACCTGATTAAGGCGGCCAAGCATTTATGTTCTTTAGGGCCTAAGATGGTTTTGATAAAAAAAGGTGAGCATGGTGTGTTATTCTACAATAAAAAATTTGTTTTTTCTCTGCCAGCTTATCCGGTAGAAAAAGTAATTGATCCTACAGGGGCCGGAGATACCTTTGCTGGTGGATTTATGGGTTTTTTGGCCGGCGCCCGCAAAATTAATTCTTTGGCGATTAAAAAGGCTTTAGCCTATGGAACAGTGGCGGCATCTTTTAATGTAGAAGATTTTGGTTTACACCGGACAAGTAAACTTTCCCGGAGTGATTTAGAGAGGCGTTTAGTTGAATTTAAAAACTGTTTTTCGTTTTAACTGTAAGGAAACTCCCGTCTCAGGAGCTATGTCAAAATTCTCTAGAATTTTGACATATTCGACGGGATAAATTCGCAGACGGCTTGGTGGCCTACAACTTACGTCAGCTGCGGCTTCCGTAAGTTGTCTGCTCATTTAAGGAGGTAATTATGTTAGTGGAAAAGATATTTGATGATTACAAAGAAGCAATGAAGGCCCGGGATGCTTTAAAGAGTTCGGTTTTGAGTTTTTTACGCGCAGATATGCTTAATCAGGCAACCGCCAAGAAAAAAGATAAACTTGATGATGCAGAGGTGATCGTAGTTATAAAAAAACAGGTTAAACAGCATCAGGATTCTATCGAGCAGTTTACTGCTGGAGGACGCCTTGAGGCAGCAGAAAAAGAGAAAAAAGAATTAGAGATTCTTAAGGCTTATTTACCTGCTGAATTATCCGCGGATAAAATTAAGGCTTTGATTGAAGAAGCGGTTGCCTCTACTGGTGCTAGTAGCATGAAAGATATGGGCCGCCTGATGAAAGAGTTGACGGCTAAAATTGCCGGACAGGCCGATGGAAAATTAGTAAGCGATTTGGTAAGGCAAAGGTTAAGCACTCCCGCCTAATATAAAAATAAATATGTTTTCTTCATTAAAAGTAAAATATTTCCGTATATATTGGTTAGGCATGTTTGTATCTTTAGTGGGTACCTGGGTACAGACTGTGGCGCAAAGCTGGCTGGTATTCCAACTGACTAATTCGGCTTTTCTTTTGGGAGTAGTCGGTTTTTTAGGTTCGATTCCCATATTTATACTTTCTTTATTTGGAGGAGTTTTAGCGGATCGGGTAAATAAAAGAAATATACTAATTTTTACCCAGGCTGCTTTTATGTTGTTGGCATTTTTATTGGCAGTGCTTACCCAGTTTAAATTTATTACGCCAATGCAGATTATGCTTATTGCTTTATTCAACGGAGTGATTATGTCTTTTGATGCTCCGGCCAGGCAGTCGATAGTTGTAGAGTTAGTAGGCAAGGAACATCTGTTTAATGCGATTGCTTTAAATTCAGTGGCTTTTAATTCTTCACGGATTATTGGGCCGGCGATTGCCGGCGTGTTGATTTCGATAATTGGGATGAGTGGATGTTTTTACCTAAACGGGATTAGTTTTTTAGCGGTAATCATTGCACTTTTTTATATTAAATTTGGAAAAAGTACGGCACGCAACAATAATTCTGCGTTGGGAGATATTAAAGAAGGGCTAACTTTTGTTTCCGGCAATCCTCTTATTTTAGCTTTAGTGAGTGTGGTTGCCGCGATGAGCCTTTTTGGTGTTTCTTATATTATACTGATGCCGGTTTTTGCCAGCCATGTACTTGGCGTAGGAGTAAAAGGCCTGGGGGTGCTTATGTCCAGTACCGGAATTGGCGCTTTGGCAGGAGCTTTAGGTTTAGCCAGATTAGGCGATTTTAAATCCAAAGGCAGGCTTTTGATTTGGTCGGTATTTTTATTTTCGGTTTCACTAATTGCCTTTTCTTTATCTAAAAATTATCTTCTGTCTATTCTCGCTTTAATTTTTGTGGGCAGCACAAGTGTTATTCCGATTGCTTTAGTGAATACTTTATTACAGATTAATGTCCCCGATGAATTCCGCGGCAGGGTAATGAGTTTATTTATGATTACTTTTGCCGGGGTTGTGCCTTTTGGAAATTTAATCTCCGGGACTTTAGCGCAATACTGGGGGGTGTCAACAGCTCTTTTTGTGTGTGGTTTAGTATGCCTGGTATTGTTTACATTAATTAATTTTTTGTTTTCCGGGTTGAAGAGGTTGTAGAGGAAGTTATTGATTCAAAGGTCAGGGTGTTTTTTCATCACATATAATAATGTAGAGACGCAAAATTTTGCGTCTCTACTAACTAAAATTCCATTTGCTTTCTTGGGGTATTTTGCTAGAATTAATATCAGTAAGCCTGCTAAGCCGGCAGGCAGGGAGGTGAATAGGCTCCGGCTATTTAAAATCAAAAAACGTCATAATAATTAATATAATAAATTATATAGAGAGGAGATCGGTATGAAGAGGTTGTTAAGTTTTACAGTAGTAATTCTGGTTTTAGCGGCATTATCTGGTTGTGGTAAAAAGCAGGAGATGGAGGAATTACAGCCCATTACAATGGAATCTTTAAGTGCAGTTGGCGGGCCTACTCAAGCTGCCCCTGATCTTAAGGCTCCTGAAGCAAAAATTTTAACTACAAATACAGCGGTTTCTACACCGGGTAAAGAAGTTCTACCCTTACCGCCCCAAGGTCCGTATAAACCTACAGGTATTGAGATTCAAACAGCTTTAAAGAATGCAGGTTTTTATACTGGTAATGTTGATGGAAAGATTGGTCCTAAGAGCAAGAAGGCGATTGAGGAATTCCAGAAGGCTAATGGTTTAAAGGTTGATGGTAAGGTTGGTCCAAAAACATGGGAAGCTCTTAGTAAGAGTTCCAGCGTAGCAGTTGAACCGGCTAAAAGATAACCAAATTTGATTTATAGTAAAATTTATTTAAAGAAAATCCCAGCATTTTATGTTGGGATTTTCTTTTTTCCGGTGCTATAATATAACCCGATATGAATAAATTTCCGCAAAACTTTCTTTGGGGCGCAGCAACTTCTGCGCATCAGGTTGAGGGCCAGAATATTTATAATGACTGGTGGCAAGCTGAACAGGGGCACCTCTTAAAAGAAGCCTCTAATTCCGCCTGCAGGCATTATGAGCTTTATGCGCAAGATTTTTCTATTGCTCAACAGCTAAATCATAATTGTCACCGTTTTTCCATAGAATGGAGCCGGATTGAGCCGCAGGAAGGCAATTTTCAGGTTTTGGAAATTGAGCACTACCGTAAAATTATTGCGGACTTAAGAAGCAAGGGGTTAGAGCCGGTGGTTACTTTGCATCATTTTACCAATCCGGTTTGGTTTAGCCAAAAAGGCGGCTGGACAAAATTTAAACTGCAGAAATATTTTTTACGTTTTGTAGATAGAATAGTCAGGGAATTAGCTGATCAGGTTCAATTTTGGATAACCATTAATGAACCGCTGGTTTATTCTTCACATTCCTATTTTTTAGGTGTCTGGCCTCCTCAAGAGCGCTCGTTATTCAAAACGGTCAAAGTAACCCTGAATTTAGCCGGGGCACATACCAAAGCTTATCAGATCATACATCAAATTTACCGGCAGAAAAATCTAGTCAAACCGATGGTAAGTATTGCCGCTAATTTACAGGCTTTTGAGATTTGCCAGCCGACAGCAAAGAATAAATTGGCTGCGTATTTACGCAATAGATTATATAATTTTTATTTTATCGAAAAGCTTTTACGTAAAAAAACGCTGGATTATATCGGGGTTAATTACTATAGCCGCAATCTGGTAGATGTGCAAAGTTGGCGGATCAAGGATTTATTAGCGCAGACCTGTCCGTATAATCATCATCCTTTACCTAAAAATTCACTAGGATGGGATATTTATCCTGAAGGGTTATTTAAGCTTTTGTTGGCTATGAAAAAATATAAACTGGCGGTATTCATTACTGAAAACGGCATTTGTACGCAAGATGATAAATTAAGGTGGGATTATATTTATCAGCATTTGCAGCAATTACATCGGGTTATCTCCGCAGGAGTCGAAGTTTTAGGCTATATCTATTGGTCGTTGATCGATAATTTTGAGTGGGATAAAGGATTTATCCCGCGTTTCGGGCTGGTACAGATAGATTATCAAAACCAGCAGCGCACAGTCAGAGAAAGCGCAAAGAAGTTGGCAGAAGTATTTAAAAGCGGTGAAATTTAATGAATATCAAAGATAAAGAATTTATTATTAAAGGATTATCTTTTTTTGCGGGCCTGAGCAAAAAAGAACTGGCGATTATTGATGCTAAGAGCCAGATCGTTGAGTATCACAAAGGACAGGTAATTTACGAAGAAGGCTCTGCTCCGAGCGCTTTTTATTGTATTCTTTCCGGCCGTGTGGAAATTTATACTAAGGATAAAGCAGGTAACCGTTTAACCCTGGAATATTTACACCGGGGTAAATATTTCGGTATTATTTCTTTACTCACCAATGAAGCGCATTCGGTGAGCAGTGAAGTAATTAATGATTGTGCTATTCTGGTGATTCAGAAAGATGATTTTAATGCTGTATTGCAGGGTATCCCGCATTTGGCTATTGATCTAAGCCGGACATTAAGTCGCAGGCTTAAACGCAAAGATATTCATCAGAAAAAAATCTTTGAAAGCACGGTAATTTCTGTTTTTAGTTCCTATGCGCAGGCGGGTAAGACTATTTATGCATTAAATTTAGCGTTGAGTCTTAACCGCGAAACGCATAAGTCGGTAATTATTTTAGATATTCTGACTAAAGGTAAGACACATACCTTGCCGCAAAAATTAAATATTCACCAGCCGCCGATATTTGATTTATCCAGCTGCGCAGATATCTATGCTTTACCCAAGGATTTTATTCTTAAGAATAGCTTTGGTATAGATTTATTTTGTTTTTATTATGAGGAGGATAACGATCTTTGTCTTAAAAGACTAGTCGAAATCGTAAGTATTTTAGTTAACGATTATCATTATATTATCCTGGATCTTCCTGCGGCGATGGACCGTTCGATTATCAGTATGCTTAATCAAAGCGACCTGATCCATATTTTGACTAGCCCGGACCCCTGTGATTTAAAGCGGACAAATAACTTAACGAGCCGGTTAAAGGCAGACTATAATTTCGATCCGGCTAAAATAAAAACGATCATCAATGAATATAAATTATCTAAGATCGGCCATAGTGATCAGCTGGAAATTTTAGGACAAGATGTTTTTGCGACTATTCCTAAGATTGAATTTGATTCTCCCGCGCGGTTAATTATTGATGCGCCGGATTGTGAATATTCTAAAGCGATCAGGCGTATTGCGCGCCAGTTGGGCGATTGTCTGGTAGGTTTAGTCTTAGGTGTGGGGGTTGGTTACGGGTTTTGTCACGTGGGTGTATTAAAGGTTATCGAGGAAGAAAAAATACCGATTGATATTATTGTTGGCTCAAGTATTGGTTCGCTGATTGCCAGCCTTTGGGCAATTGGTAAAAGTAGCTCTGAAATCCTGGAGATCACCCGGGAATTTAAAGAGCCAAAGCATATTTGGGGCCTGATCGATATAACTTTCCCGCGCCTGGGTTTTATTAAAGGAAATAAATTATACCGGTTTTTGAAAAAACATTTTGGAGATAAAACTTTTCATGATGTTAAGTTGCCCTTAAAGATTATCGCCAGCGATGTGCATAAGAAAGAGCCTAAAATCTTAGATAAAGGTCCGCTGGTTGATGCCATTATGGCCAGCTGTTCCATGCCGGGGGTGTTTGCCCCGTTTAAATTCAAGGAAGAGGTACTTTTTGATGGTGGGGTGACCTATCCTTTACCCACTGAGCCTTTGATGCAAATGGGAGTTAGGAAAATTATTGCGGTTAATGTTACCCCTTCACGAGAGGATATTTTAAAACAAATAAAAAAACTTAAAGATGCAGCTCCTTCCGGTTTAATCGCACAGAATCAGAAGCCTAAACGGATGGGGTTATTCAGCCGCCTGAAGAATATTTTTAACTTAAATATTGTAAATATTATCTTTAGTAGTGTAGAGGTTTTGCAATCTGAGGTAGCCCGGCGCGAGAGCGAACTGGCAGATATTGTTTTACATCCGGACACATCAGGTTTATTCTGGTTGGAATTACATAAAGCCGATGAATTCGCCAGGCGCGGTGAGATTGAAGCGCGTAAACATTTGGATCAAATTAAGCAGTTGGTTAATGAATAGGCAGATTAAGTTGTATTGTTTGGCAAAAGGAGGAATTAAATAATGAAATATCGGAATCAGTTTTTTCTGGCCGTAGTCGGTTGTTTAATCTCGGTTGTTCTTTTAGGGTGCTCAACAGTTAAAGAAATAGGGAAAGGTTTTGCCGGTGTATCTACGCAGGTCTTAGAGGATAACCGTAAAGATGCCTTGAAGAAATCTTTTGCCCTGGATTATAATCGCTGTTATGCCAAGGTTAAAGAGATTTTAAATGAAAAAAACAAAGAAGCATATATCTATGCGCAGGATACTAAAGAAAAATTAATCGCGGTCTATCTTTCGGTTACCGACACAACTCCGGTAGGTATATTCTTTACGGAGCAGACTGGTGGCGAAACTTTAATTGAAATATCCAGTCCGAGTATTTATGCTAAAGAAGAAATTGCCAATAGAATTTTTACCGGTCTTGGCGCATTAGTAAGCCCTGGCCCGAAGGAGAATAAAATCGATGTTAAAGAAAAATCCCGAAATTAAGGATTTAATTAAAGAATGCCATCGCGTTGCACAAAGTAAGGGGTGGTGGGAGGATATACGCAATGACGGAGAGTTAATTGCATTGATGCATTCAGAGTTGTCGGAAGCTTTGGAGGCAATGCGTAACCATGGCACAAAGGATGAATTGGCTGAAGAGTTGGCTGATTGCTGTATCCGTATTTTTGATTATTGCGGTTCGCGTAAAATTGATCTACAGAAAGCGTTGTTGAAGAAGATTGAATATAATAAGACCCGGCCCTATCGGCATGGAAAGAAGTTTTAAAACAGGGAATAATCCTTGCTCGTTTCACTCGCAAGGATTTCGTTAAACAAGAGCTAAAAGGAGCTCAAATTCGCAGACGGCCTGGCGGCCTACGACTTACGTCGCTACACTCCGTAAGTCGTCTGCTCATTTAGGAGGAATAATGCCATACGACAGCAGTTTGGATACACAAGTATTTACGCGTTTTTGGGAGAACGATTCCGGTAAGATTGTGGTGAGCGTTTACTCTTATAATAACGGTCCCAAGAAGATTCAAATCGTTAGGGAAGTAAAAGATAGGAATGGCGAATATGCTTTTGCCAAACTCGGGCGCCTGGTAAAAGAAGAAGCCGAGGGCGTACTACCATTAATCCAGGAAGCACTTAAAGCAATGTAGAGAAATGATGGAGCAGAAAAAAAAGAGGGATAGCTGGGGATCGCGCCTGGGAATTATTATGGCGGTGGCAGGTTCGGCCATTGGTTTAGGTAATTTCTTACGTTTTCCAGCTAAAGCTGCTGCTAACGGAGGGGGAGCGTTCATGATCCCCTATTTTATTTCTCTTTTGCTCTTAGGAATACCTCTAATGTGGATTGAATGGACTTTAGGCCGTTATGGAGGAGGTTTCGAACACGGCACTGCCCCCGGGATATTCCACAGTCTTTGGCAGAAAAATCGCTTCATTAAATATTTTGGGATAATCGGAATATTCGGCCCACTAGTTATATTCATTTACTATACTTTTATCGAATCCTGGACTTTAGCGTATAGTTTTTTTGCTTTAACCGGTAGATACACTTCTCTTCTAGACCAGCATTCCTTGCGCAGTTTTTTAATTGGGTTCCAAGGGTTGGAGAAAAATCAGTATTTTAATGGGATAGCTACTGCATATGCTTTCTTTTTAATTACTTTCCTATTGAATGTCTGGGTGATTTATTATGGGATTAAAGGCGGGATAGAAAAACTTTGTAATTGGGCAATGCCACTTTTGTTTATTTTCGGTTTAATCCTTATGGCTAGGGTTTTAACGCTAGGGACTCCGGATTTAAGCCATCCGGATTGGAATATTTCTGCCGGGTTTGGATTTTTGTGGAATCCGGATTTTTCTGCGCTTAGGTCAGCTAAAGTCTGGCTGGAGGCAGCCGGGCAGATATTTTTTACCCTTAGCGTAGGTATCGGAGTAATTCTTACTTATGCCAGCTATTTAAAAAAAGCCGATGATGTAGTGCTTTCCGGGTTAACCGCAGCAACTACTAATGAATTTGCTGAAGTTATTTTAGGGGCAAGTATTATTATTCCTGCGGCATTTGTGTTTTTCGGCCCAGCGGACATCAAATCTATCGCTCAATCCGGAGTATTCAATTTAGGCTTTGTGACCATGCCGTTGGTTTTGAATAAATTACCCTGGCCGCAGCTTTTTGGATTCTTTTGGTTTTTTCTTTTATTTTTAGCCGGGATAACTTCTTCGGTTTCTTTAGCCCAGCCAGCAGTGGCTTTTTTGGAAGATGAATTTAATATTAAGAGGAGGCGCGCAGTTTCAATTTTTGGGATAGTTTCCTTTATTCTATGCCAGCCAGCGATATTCTTCTTGAGCCGCGGAGTAGTTGATGAGTTGGATTTCTGGGGAGGAACATTTTTTCTGGTTGTTTTTGCTACCATTGAGACGGTACTTTTTGTTTGGGTCTTTGGGATGGATCGGGCCTGGGAAGAAATTCATAAAGGTGCAGACATGACTATTCCTAAGGTTTATAAATTTATTATTAAATATATCACCCCGCTGTTTTTATTGATTATCTTGGGGATGTGGTTTGCGCAGGAATGGTTGCCGATCATTTTGATGAAGAATGTTGCTGTCCAAGACAAGCCGTTTATTTTTGCAACCCGTTTAGGTTTATTGGTGGTTTTTGTAATTTTGGCAATTTTAGTTAAAATTGCCTGGAGGCGCAGGCCAGGTGGGCAGAAGAGGAGTTAAATGAAATTAACCGGTTGGGTATTTCTTGTTTTTTCCTGGGGATTAATTATTGGCCTGACCATTTTTTGTTTTACTAAAGTCTTTTTAAAGAAAGAGCCAAAGTAAGAACAGGATCTATAACTTGTTTTTTCTCTTTTCTTTTTAAGGAATTTGTGTACAATATATCGAAAGATTGAGGAATTTTAGCCGATGTAATTGTCCGCCACAGAAACACTGGCGTCCGCCAAAAAAATTGGCGGACCCGCCAAGTATTGTGGCGGGGATTCGTTGTTAGGTTATCTAGATAAAGATTTAGCCGAGATAGCTCAGTGGTAGAGCGCGGCCCTGAAAAGGCCGGCGTGGGGGGTCCGATTCCCTCTCTCGGCATAATATAAAAGAGGGGGTTTTCATAACCCTCTCTTTTGCTTTATTTAGGCGTAATTGTATTGGAAGTCATACAGTTACGCTTTTTTATTTATTAGGCAACTTTATACAGCCTTTGTATAGTTTTGTACATTTGAAGATTCTTAAAGGCTCTTAAAGGCTCAAAATTCTACTGCTGGTTAGGCATATTCCAACCGCAGATGGAAGCTAGATAGTCTATTTATTGATTAAAGAAGTGCAGTCTTGGGTGAAGTGTTGCCCATAAAAAGGAGGTTAGAAATGATAAGTAACTATAAGCTGGTAGATGGATTTCAGAATCTTTTGGATAAGGAGCATTGGGATATTTACTGTAGCCTGACTTTTAGGACACGAACATTGTTTGAAGAGGCGATGAAAGAATTTAAGCATTTCTTTAAGCATTTGAATAAGTCTGGCGAAGTGTTCTTTCCCAAGTATATACTTAGCTGGGTGTTTTACGAAAAAGGCGATGTTAGGGGTGGCGTGCACCTGCATTCTTTAATAAAGGGCATTAATCCTTCACTCGCCTCAAACCTTCAGAATAAATGCAATGATTTCTTCGGTGATTCACAGGTAGTTTCTTATAATCATAATCTTCCAAGAGAGAAATTGCCAAGTAGGTATCTGGCTAAAAAATATATTTCAAATGAATTGGATTTTTTTGACATTTACAAGATAAATTCTAAACTACGGAGGTGAATTATGGCAATTGATAAGCAGTTTTCAACCATATTTAGCAGACAGGTGGTACGTGAAGGAGAAGAAAAGGAAGATTTTCTAGCACTAGAGAAAGCTATAAAAGAAGAATCCAGGCCAGCAGGAGTGTCGCAGGAACTGTTGGTGGATAAAATAATTGCTGGGACTTGGAGGCAATGTAAGCTGTTGAAATTTGAATCTGAATTATTTGGCAGTACACAATCCTTTTTGGCAAATGGTGCTTATGATGGATCAAAGCTTTTAGATGGAATGATTAAATACCAGAAAGCTATAGAGAATAGCACGTATAAGGCAACGAAGGAGCTTGAAAAATTGAAACAAAGCAACAAATCTGTTCCTAAACTGCCTAAAAACTAACGGTTATTGTAAGGCTGTTGAGTATTTTTGAAGGTAAATTTCTAACATCGTTAGACCTTTTGGAGCGTAAGATCAAAAACGTTTTAGTATAAAGGAGGTGCAAGATGGCTAAAAGGAATTCAATAAGATATTTTACTTACGAACAAAAAAGACAGTTTTTGAAGACTCTGGCTGATAGCAGAAAAGCTTGGAGGGATTATTTTATGTTTGATCTTATGCTTAACACTGGGTTGAGGCTTACGGAGACCATTAATCTTGATGTTAAAGACGTGCACAACGGATATTCTGCAAAAGCATCATTGGAGGTTAATGGTAAGGGGGACCGTGTTCGGCTAATACCATTAAACAAGGGCATCAGAGATCACATAGAAAGATATATCAGACAGAGGAAATCTAAAGATAAGGGTTTTTCATTTGACATTCCCTTGTTTTTGTCAAGGAACCATAAGAGAATTACCCAAAGAGCGGTACAATTGAACCTTAATAAATGGGTTAGAGAAAGCAATTTAGAGGGCGGGTATTCACCGCATTGCCTGAGACATACAGTAGGTACGGAGCTGATGAAGAAAACTAATAACATTAGGAAGGTTCAGGAGTTCTTGGGGCACAAGTTTGTGTCAACCACGCAGATTTATACAGGAATCACGTAAGAAGATTTAGCAGAATGTGCTGAGTTACTTACTGTTTGATTTCTTAAAGATGTGATATAATCCCTATGAAGGAGGGCAATATGGGTGACCAATTGCAGATGCAAAAAGAAGATTATGAGCGTGCAACTGAAGAAGGCGATGTTTATGTTTGCAAAAGTTGCGGTGCATTGACAATATCAAGCTGTGAAGATGTGGTTAAAGGTGAATGTTTCTATTGTGGCTCAAAGGATGTCTCTTGGGACAAAAAGCAAGTTAGAACTGTATTAGAGAAGCAGATCTCTGAAGGGGCACTTTAAGAAACGTAGCAAAGATTTACGCTTTTGTCATTAATATGGATAATCTTAGTAGGGCCGATAGACGCAAGAATATGCAGAGTATTTGTTCTAAAAATACTGGCATAGAAAAAACTATATTCAGCTTACTTAAAGGAAGAAGCATAAGTTTCAAAAAACACTATCAGATTATCGGTAAGCCTGATATAGCATTCCCGAAACATAAAGTTGCTGTATTCTTAGATAGTGATTTCTGGCACGGCTGGAATTTTCCAAGATGGAAAAATAAGCTGCCAAAAGCGTACTGGCGTGATAAAATAGAAAACAACAGGAAGCGGGATAAGAGAAACACATTGAAATTAAGAAGAGCTGGGTGGAAAGTAGTTAGGATTTGGAGTCACGAAATAAAAAACAATCCTCAGATTAGCTTGAGAAGAATACTGAAAGAAATTAATGACTAAACATAAAGCTCAATATACTGTCGGTAGCTTATTTGCTGGAATCGGAGGCATTTGTCTCGGTTTTCAGAAAGCTGGTTTTGAAACAGTATGGGCAAATGATTTTGATAAAAAGGCAGGGGTTACTTATAAAACTAATTTTAAGCACAGTTTTATAGAGGGTGATATCCATAAGGTTGACCCTGAACAGCTGGAGAAAGTTGATATTATTACTTCTGGTTTTCCCTGCCAGGCGTTTTCAATAGCAGGATACCGTAAAGGCTTCCGAGATGAAAGGGGAGATTTGTTTTTTGAGACAATACGTTTTATAGATGTTATTAAACCTAAAGCATTCTTGCTTGAGAATGTAAAAAACCTGACAACACACGATAATGGAAATACATTCAAAGTTATAAAAGATTATATCTTAAACAGTGGGTACTCTTTTATACCGAAAGTATTAAATAGCAAGGATTATGGCAATGTTCCTCAGAACAGGGAAAGAATTTATGTTGTTGGGTTCAGGGGTGAAGACAGCTTTAATTCTCTTGGGGAATTAAGCGGATCAGTATGTTCTAATAATTTTAAGTTTCCAGATGCAATTCCGTCAACAAGAAGCTGGGTGGATATACTAGATTCTGATGTAGATGAAAAAAAGTATTCCTACTCAAAATATAGAGATATTAATCCGTCTATGTTTAATATGCTTTCCAAATTTATGGTTAACGAAGGTTCAGTCTATCAGTGGAGAAGAATGTATGTTAGGGAGAATAAGAGTAATGTTTGCCCCACTCTTACGGCTAATATGGGGACAGGCGGACATAATGTTCCTTTAATCAGATATAGCAACGATATTAGGAAACTTACACCAAGGGAATGTGCCAGGCTACAGGGTTTTCCCGATAGTTTTATTTTGCCAGGAAATGTGGCAACAAGCCAACTGTATAAACAGATTGGTAATTCAGTAACAGTGCCTGTAATTGAAAGAATAGCTGAAAGAATTAAAATAGCCTTAAATGCTAAGTATGCCCCAGAAACGGCCAAGACTAAAACGGAATTCGCTACAGCACGTTATTAGGAACAATC
>JAPLLZ010000018.1:400-6881 GCA_026387265.1 Candidatus Omnitrophota bacterium | reverse complement strand
TAAAATAGCAGTCGTTGTCTTAAAAAAAGCAGGTTGTCTTACGCCTCAAGCTATCTTTAGGTCACCGCATAATAAAATTGCCAAGTTAATATATTCATCAAGATTTTATAATCAGAAAACAGAGAAGTTGAAGGCATTCTGTCGGTATCTTCTAAATAAATATAGTGGTTCTTTAGACAGGATGTTTTCTGTTGATACAGATATTTTGAGGGAAGAGCTACTTAGTATTAAAGGAATAGGGAGAGAAACAGCTGATAGTATTATTCTTTATGCAGGCAACAAGCCGTCTTTTGTTTCAGATGCGTATACAAAAAGATTTATGGATAGGTATGGATTATTTAAGAATTTAGATGTTTATGAAGAGATAAGAAGCTTTTTTATGGCAAATCTACCTAAAGATGTTCATTTGTATAATGAATTCCACGCTTTAATTGTGCATCACGGTTATAAAGTATGCAAAGCCGAGCCAACTTGTGATGAGTGCCCTGTTAGAAGCATTAGCAGAGATTTATACTGTAAATTAGGAGTTCGGGAAGGTAGCTCTTAAACTACTGCATTTATATTGTATGAGTGCCGATAGGCTGTAGATTGTTAGGAGTTATAATATCTTGTCTAATTCTTAGTCTAGGTCTTCGTCCTTGTAGTTGTTGGTCTCGGAAAGTTTCATTAGCATTCACTCTAAAGTTATAAATTAGGTCATTAGGAAGCCTGTATACATCAAATCTTCCATCAAACGCCCCATCTCTAAAGAAATCAAGCCAATATAGGTCATCCCAAACTGATCTCGGCCCGAAGCTAGTTAAATCTTCAGCAACGCTGGTTGCTTTTATTTGCTGTCTTCTAAAATTCTGCAGGTCTATGGTATCAAAAGATCCAGAAGTTCCTCCGTGGACTTTGATAACTCTCGCTGAATTATATTCCAAACAAAAGGCAGCTTCGGATAATCCCTCTGGTATATTTACTCCTCTTGAGTTGAATGCGTGCATACCGTCTGTTAAGGTCCGCCAGGCGTTATACAGCTCTCGGATTCTTGTCCTATCTGTTGGCTCAAAGCAAAGCAATTCCACTCTGCACTGAATGCCTTCTAAAGTAATTACCCTGGTTTCTTCTCTCATAACAAGTATATTTTAGAAGAATAAGTATGTTTTTGCAAGGTTAATTACTTCGTAATTTATACAGAATACGAAGTTAGAAGGCATCTTCCAAGCATAAATAAGCGGTAGAATTGAGCAAAAAGCGAAGTTAGATTGATTTAATTATGATATAATCATTTATAAATTATAGATGGCATGATAGGAGATGTTTTTTCTGTGAAGCGATTATCTAGACAGCTACTTCAAAAGAGTCAAGAAGCCTTTTTGTTGGGTTTAGAGATATACAACAAACCCACTATTCAATATAGAATGGAGTCATTTTGTTTCTTTTTTTCTAATGCGTGGGAGCTATTGTTAAAATCATATCTTTTAGAAGGAACAAAGAGCGAAAAATCAATCTTTTATCCCAGAGAGAAAGGAAATCCTAGAAAATCAATTTCACTGAGGGATGCCCTTAAACGGATATTCATTATTCTGCTACTCATTTAGTAGTCAGGGAAATGGAAACCATTTATGTTGGATTATTTCAGGCTGGGGTTCTGAACTATTTGGAAAAACTAAAGGAATGGTTCGGTGTTAATATGGCGGATAGGATATCCCCAGCTATGTTGAGTTTAATCTTTGATATCGGAAAAATTAATCCTATTATATTGAGAAAATCGCATGGGAAAGAAATTGCTGAATTTTTCTTAAAGAAAGCTGATGAAATAGAAAGCAATATGGCTACATTAAGTGATAAAAGATATTGTATTTCAGTAGAATATAAACTTGCTCTAGTTAAAAATCCGAAAGATGCTGATATTACACTTTCATCAGGTCCGCAAGGCAAGTTAAGCGGAACAATAATTGAAGTTCCTAAGGACCCTTCCTTAACCCATCCATTTAGACGCATTGATTGTATTAATCAAGTTAAAGAAAGAATAGAAAAGGAAATTACTTTTAACAGCCATGATTTCCAAGTAATCACACATAAAGAAAAGATTAAAGGTAACAGTAGATTTCATTATTGCTACAAAGCCTTTGGAAATAATTCTTATTCTCCTGAATTAGTTGATTTTATTGTGAATAAAATTAACGCAAACCCAAAATATCTTTTTGATGCAAGAGCGTGGTATAAGCAGAATACGCCTAAAAACAAAAAGAATACTTAGCCCCAGCTTACCCAATCTTATCCTATTTATAATTCCCTAGTTGTTAAAAATAAATGTTAGATTTACCCACTTCTTGCGTCTATTATGGTAGGAGGGGTTAGATATGGCTATTTGTCCAGATGAGAATTATATGGCTTGCTACATTGATAAACTGTTGTCCAAGAGCGAGGCAGGGCAATTGGAGAGGCATTTACTTGTTTGTACTAGGTGTCAGGAGATAGTTGAGGTGGCCAGGAAGGTTGAAGATCAAGAAAAAGGGTTAAATGGTAGCTAAAAAGTAGTATAATAAACCTATGAAGAACTCTGATATTACTCTCCAAGAGATTAAAACCCGCATCAAGCAATTTATTAAAGAAAGAGACTGGGAGAAATACCATTCTCCCAAGAACATTTCTATGTCCGTAGCCATAGAGGCTGCGGAGCTTATGGAACATTTTCAGTGGCTTACTATAGATGAATCGCATAAATTACTAAAGAATAAGAAGAAGCGTGTAGAAATTGAAGATGAGCTTGCTGATGTGATGATTTATGTTATAGATTTCTGCAACTTGTTTGGCATTGATATTGAGAAGAGTATATTAAATAAACTAAAGAAGACTGCTAAAAAATATCCTGTTCGGCTTGTTAAAGGCAAAATGCATAAATATACCTATTATAATAAATGAAAACTAGTAATAGTTACTTGGACAAATGCTAAAGATGTGGGAGGGGTTATGAAAAAAATAATAATGATTTGCTCCATAATGTTATTAACCACAGGTTTTAGAATTCTGCATCTGGCATCCGCAGCACCTGAAGTATCTCCTCCAGTGCCTGTAGCGACAGCAACGTCAGCAGTAGAAGCGACTCCGCCTACCGCAGAAAATAAAGTTGAATCTAAGCAAGCTCAAACCGTGACCAGTTTTGATATTTCAGAGTTAAAGAATAAAGTAGATAATTTAGAATCTTCTCTATACCAAAGAGTTTTGGATGATGCGAGAATCAGTTTAGACTCCGCCAAACAAGCAACTTCTTTAGTTTCAGTTGCATCCTATATCTTTATTTTGATTTCTTTCTTACTAGGGTTATTTGGGTTTAGAGAGTGGAGAAGTGTTGCAAAAATAAGGAAAAAAGCAGAGAGAGATATAAATTTAGTTAGACATTTTAGCCTCGCAGAAATGTATTTGAGGAACGGCATAAGCTCAGAAGCAATCAAGGAGTTTGAAGAAGTATTAAAAATTGACCCCAACAGTTTAATAGCACATACGCAGTTAGGGTTTTTGTACACTGATATTTTTAAGGATAAAGCAATTGAGCATTGTAAGAAAGCTACGGAACTGGATAAGAATAATTTTGTTGCTTATTTGAACTGGGGCGTAAATTTAGACCACACGCCAGCTCCTAAGAATGAGGTATTAAAAATATATGAAATCGCAGAGAGAGTGGGCGAAGAACAGAAGCTAGATGATATAAGTTTAGGCAAGCTGAAAAGATTTATTGCAGAGTGTTATGATGCTCTAGGAAAATGGCACCCTGCTTTAGATAAATTAAAAGAGGCAAAAGCAAGATTAGATAGGGCTAAAGCAACTGGTATTCCAGATCTTGTTAGAGATGCTGATCGCTGGCTTAAGGATCTGGATACTAAGATAAATAGGTTAGAAGCAATAATCACCAGTAAGTAATTAATTATTTGACTGTAAGTTGCGAAATTAGGGAATTGCTAAAAGCAGGCGAGGGTTATTTTTGTTTTTTTGAGTGTTTATATTCTATAACAATTAGCTTATTATTCATTAAAGCATACATATCTGGGTGTCTTTCTTTGAAGTAAATTGGCCTAAAATCATATTTTAAGTCTAGACAGATCCTCTCAAGGACTTTCGGAGAAGGGTAGCTACGTCCTTTTTCTATCTCAGTTATAAACTCAGGGGTAACTCTGGCTTTCTTAGCAAGATCGTACACCTTCTTTCCATTAGCTCTACGATATTTCCTAATTTGTTCTGCAAGCTCACCCATAAAGTTATTTTACTCTAAAAAAACTAAGTGTCAACTATTTTAGGGGCGTATTGTAGCTGATTTATAAAACACAGTAATACTTAGTTTTATCTTGACAAGCACGTGATTGCATTGTATACTTTACGTGAAACTAAGTAGTACTGTGTTTTGTTAATAAGGCGATAGAGTAAAACTCTCTGGCTATTTGGTTGGAAGGCAGTAAAAAGGAGGTGCTAAGGTGAGAATTGGTAAAGTAGAAAAAATAGTTCTATTTAATTTGTTGCAATCAACTGAAGCGGGGCAAGCAAGGCCCAAAAATGGCATAGCTTGGGAAGTAGCCAGGGAATATGGCAAAATGACTATTGACCGCAATGGTCAGGAGTGCAGAGTTGATGAAGCATTTCTTCCTATCCTTTCAAGGGCATTCGGGAAATTGGTTGAGAAAAAATTACTTATTTGGGCTGAAGTTGATTCTTATTCTTTAGGGAGAATTCAATATAAACTCGTGGACACTAGAACGAACCACATAGTATTAACAGAATTAGGCAGGATTAAGGCAGAAGGAATCAGAATTAGGCAGGCTAAATCAACAAGTAAAAGCTAAAATCCAGATTTTAACTTTTAAGAAGGGAGACAGAAATGGAAGACAGGCTATTAACACCAATAGAGCTTTGTGAAAGATACAGCATTTCACGGTTTACAGTCTACAAATGGGCTTCTTTAGGCTTAATCCCTTATATTAAACTAAGAGGTTCAATCCGCTTTAGGCAACAAGATCTTCTGAGATGGGAAGAGAATAAGCTGACAGGAGCACCAACGACTAAGCTGTTATGAGGAAACGTTTCAGAGAACCAAAAATACAGCATAGAGGAAAGTATTGGGTAGCTAGAATTACTTGTCCAAATGGCGTAAGAAGTTATATTAAGCTAGGGGAGACGAAAAAGAAAGCTATGGTAAACTTTCGTGACTATATGGCTCAGATGCGTAGTAAGAAATCTGGCTATCTGACTTATAGGGTTACTATCGCACAAGGGTTTGAAACATACCTTGATACTAAGCGTAAGCAACTAAGCCCGATTAGTTTCTTGAGGTATAGAATAGTCATAGGTAATTTTAAGCGGTTTCTTGCTATTAAATATCCATCGCTGGATTATTTTGACCAAATAGAGGAAGGGCATATCTCCGATTTTGTTAATTATCGTACAGATGAAGAGGGGGTTGCACATAGGACTGCCAATTTTGAAAGGGATACTTTAAGCAACGTGTTTAAGTTTTTGATTGAGGAGAAAAACTGCCTAACGCATAATCCTGTTAGAAGAATCAAGCCTTTGTCGGTGCCTGAACCAGATGAATTTTTCTATACCAAAGAACAGGTTAATCTTATATTAGAAACCTCTAAGGTATTCAGCAAGAGGATAAACTGGCACGCTGTATTTGCAACCCTGCTTTTTACAGGTATGCGGAGAAATGAGCTCCGATTTTTGACCTGGAACGACATTGATTTCGCCAGAAAGAAGATATATATACGCCCTAAACAGGTAACACCTACTTTATTCTTCAAGCCTAAGACCAGAGAACTGCGGGATATACCTTTACATCAAGAATTGTTCCCTGCCCTGCAATCACTGTTGCATAAATCCGATAAGTGGGTGTTTGTTAATTCCGTAGGTAATTTCTTATCAGTTGATGTTATCAGGCAGGAGTTTAGAAAGATCTGTAAGGTGGCAGGGTTACCCGTGAAAGCACTTCATAAAACAAGGCACACCTGGGCATCGCTTAGTACCGAAGCTGAGGTGCCTTTGGACGTGATACAGGCGATAGGCGGGTGGAAAGATCCAAAGACAATGGAAAAATACAAGCACCTGGCGGATAACTACAAGAGCAAAGTCTTTAAGGAGAGATTTACCTTAAAAGAACATAAGGATGAAGTTTTTATTGGCTCATTAACGGCTCAAATAAAAGTAGACAATGTTCAAAACATTTGTTAACATAATGAAATGCAAGAGGTTGGGACTTGATGATTTCTCTACGCACCTTGATTCCCTCTCTCGGCATTTTCTATAAGTAAGTGGCAGAAAATGCCACTTATTTTTTTATGGGGGGGGGTCCTCCCTGACGTTAAGCACTCCTTCCACCACTTTCGTGGTGGAACTCGTAACGTCAGGGATTAATTCGCACAGCAACTTATGTTTACTCGCTTTGCTCGTTCCATAAGTTGCGTGCTCATTAAGATTCACTCTCTTGGCATGTTCTATAAATAAGTGG
>JAPLLZ010000018.1:0-394 GCA_026387265.1 Candidatus Omnitrophota bacterium | reverse complement strand
GATAAAAAAACGAGAGGTTATTACAAACCTCTCGTTTTGTTTTATTTTTACCGAGAAGGTGTTATAATAACTAATAGTCTGCTATTGACAATATAGTTTTTCGACTATAATTTGCAAGAAGGGTGATAAATGAAAAATAGAAGAATCAATCTTGCTAGTAAGAATGCTAAAATGGATTGCAACAAATTCATTGAATCTATAAGTAGAAGGATGAATTCGATTCCAGGCCTTACTATAGATAATTTCGGACTTTCTGCGCATTTAGGAAAGAAGTTTTCCCCTGGATGTAAGGCGTGTAAGCAAAATAAATGGGTAGTTTTGTTTATGGGGAAGGCGTGTAATTCTAAGTGTTGTTTTTGCCCGCAGCTCCATAATAAACCTCATATTGGCAATA
>JAPLLZ010000022.1 GCA_026387265.1 Candidatus Omnitrophota bacterium | reverse complement strand
TTTAATTTTACTATACTGCTGCGCCACTGCTTTGAGTATTTGGCGACTACGCACATTATTTCTTCGGTTTAAACGCCTGATGTGCTCCAATTCCCGCAGTAAAAGATTTAATTTACGTACCGCCGCCTCAATTACCGAAGTGGTAAAATTAAGCTGCAAGATTAAATTTATCGCGTTAGAATCACTACGCGTCTGTTTAATTTTAACTAAAAGACGCTTAAACCTACCAATAACACTACTTTTTTTTATCCGAATATCTTCTTTAACTACATCCTCCATATTAATTTTATCTTCTAAAATATTAGCGGCGACCACTAAAACCTCATTCCGAGCGAATTTAGTCACTAAAACAGCGCGTTTAAATCTATCTTCAGCATCCTCGATCTTCTTAGCTAACTCAATTTCATTTTCGCGGCTAAGTAGGGAAATCGACCCCATCTGCTTTAAATACATCTTTACCGGGTCATCTAAAGGCATAAACCGTTCTTCGCTTTTAAGCTGTTCACTAAGCAATTCTTCGCGCTGCTGGACTAAATTTTGCTTATCCTGCTGGGCTGCCCTGTTTGCCGATAAACCGGCATCCGCTTCTCCTTCGACCACTTGAATATCCTCATTCCCTAATAATTCAAAAAGATGGTCAATTGCTACAGTACTAGAAAGATCCTCAGGCAACAGATCATTAACTTCATCATAGGTAAGAAAACCTTTCTGCTTACCCAGAGCAATCAACTTCTCCATATCTTTAGTGGGCTGCTGCTGATTCTTTTTCATGAGTTAGTCGCCTTTCTTTATAAGATTATGAAATTCTTGAATAAGACTGTTTAATTTATCCTCATCCCCCAGGGATTGAGCGCTTTTAATCTGGATATGCAAATGTTCACGACGGCTCTTTAGCCTCTGCACTTTAATCCGCAGAATACAATCATTAACTGCTTTTTCTCGTCCCTGATCTGTAAGCGGCGGCATAAACATAGTTTCGCAAACCAGTTGACTAGCTTCATCTTCATTAAGATAGTTCATCAGCACGCTTGGTTCGATATTTTTACCCTGAAGAACCAGCTCATGCATTACGGAAACAATCTTGGCTGTGCGTGCATCGGAAAAATCAGAAGGTGATAACTGCTGCATAACTTTGTCAATCAACTCAACTTCCTCAAGCATAAATTTAATCAACTGTTTTTCCGCCGGATTAATTTCAGGCAGTTTTACACCTAAATTTATTGATTGTGCTACAGGTGCTAAAACAGCTGGCTTTAATTTATGCAACTCCTCAAGAATATGCTGCTCTGGGACATCCATTTCTTCAGAAAGTTTCTTAGTATACTCGCCTCTGAGAATAGCATTGTCAAATTTATTAATCGTTAAAAGCATTTCAGAAGCAATTTTAGCCTTACCTTGAGCATCTTTAATATTATGGCGGCTTTTTAAAACATTAAGTTTATAGTCAAAAAAACTTACCGCGTTTTCAATCTTGTCTTTTAACGCATTGATTCCTTTACTGCGTACTAATGTATCCGGATCCATACCTTTGGGCAACGGGAAAACCCGAACATTTATCCCTTCGTCAATAAGGATATCCAAGCTCCTTAGTGTAGCGATTTCTCCTGCGGTATCACCATCATAAACCATAACTACATTATAAGTATAACGTTTAAGCAGTTTAATCTGCTCCAGCGTAAGCGCCGTCCCTTGTGAAGCAACAATATTCTTAACCCCTTCCTGATAAGGAATCATAAAATCCAGGTATCCTTCGACAATTACTGCGCAATCAGCATCCCTGATAAAATCCTTAGATAAATTAAGTCCGAAAAGATTTTTGCCTTTTGTATAAATTGGCGTTTCCGGAGAATTAATATATTTGGGCAAACTATTATCCATTACCCGGGCGCCAAATCCAAGCATCCTGCTACGCATATCGAAAATAGGAAAAATAATACGGTTACGAAAACGATCGTAATAACCACCGGAATCCTTAGGCAAAACTAACCCGGCTTGCTCCATAAGCGCCAGGCTAATATTTTTTGACCTCAAATAATTAATTAATCCTTCCCAGCTGGCTGTAGCCAATCCCAAATGAAAATCTTTTATTGTTTCAGGCTTAACCCCTCTATCCAAAAGATATTTTATCGCCGCTGCCGCACTAGCGGCATACAGATTATTTTCATAATAGTTTACTGCCAGTTCATTAATTTTATACAATTGGTTACTTAAACTTGCTGCCCGAGCCAGCTCTGGTTTATCTTGATCCGGTAAAATAACCCCGGTTTTTTTCGCTAACATTTCTACTGCCTCAGGAAACTCCATTCGCTCATGACGCATAAGAAATTTAAAAGCATTCCCTGACTCACCACAGCCAAAACAATGATAAATTTGACGCTCCGGTGAAACCATAAAAGAAGCAGTTTTTTCATGATGAAACGGGCAGTTAGCCTTAAAATTGGCACCGGCCTTTTTCAACGGAATATAGCCGGAAATAATTTCAACTATATCTATGCGGCCAAGAATATCTTCTAATATGTTTTCAGGAATCCGTCCAGCCATAGCTTTACTTTCTCTTAATCCTGGTAAAACCGGAACAACTAATAACCTCAAAATCCTGTTTTGCTGCCCTTTCGATATTATCCAAAAGCAAATTTAATCCTAAGGTATCTGAGGAGATGTGGCCGGCAATGACCACATTCAAATTAGCGTCTTTTACTTTTTTAAAATGCTCATCACTTAAATGCATGGAGATTAAAGTTCTTACTCCTGCTTTATACAGCTTATCAAAAACATCTTTTGATCCTTCCGTACCTCCGGTCATCTCAAACAAAATTTTACCAACTGGCCGTTTTGGATTACCTAGAATTATGCGCGGGCCAGTGTTAAATTTTTGAGCAATCTGATATTCAGGTATGGCATTTAATATCTTTACCACATCTTCAAGCAATCGCGGACGATTAGTTTTTTGTTTAAAAGTTGCCTCTAAAAACCGGTACACATGATTATCCGCCGGCGTATGCAGATTTATGAAAGGCATATTTAATAATCTGGCCGCATCTACCGGCCGCGTATGATTCTGCGGTAATATCCTGCGCTGCACCTCGGAAATTCTTTCCTCTATCAACCGAACAGCCGTTTTTTGAGCCACTCCCGCTTGAGTCAATAAGTCAACTTGCAACCGCATCACTTCATGCAAGGCAGCATAAGCCTTACCTTCAGGATGATGGGCAACTACTAAATCCAAACCTTCCTGCTGCCGGATCCGGTCAGCCAATAAAAGTTCAGCAACCTCAATATCAATACCCACCATAATCTTTTTTATCTCTAAGCTAGGCTGGCCAAAATGAATAGCTGAATCCGGAAAGGATTTTATCCTATGCTTATCCTTACGCGGATCGGCTAATCGGCCGAAATGAACTGCCAAATTATAAAAATTAATTAGTTTCATCTGCGGTTGATATTATCCATTGCCTCAGTAACCGTAGGATTAAATTTTTCATGCGCGGAAAACTTAGAAAAAATATTACCCCAAAGCCAACTATAGGTATTAGGTGAGATACTAAAAGCCTTGCTGCCTAAATAAGAACTCTGAACCGAACGAACAAGATAAGAAACACTAGAAATTCCTAAAGTAAAAGATATCAGGCCGATAACTAAAAAACCTCGCCCGAAACCTAAGAATAAACCAATAAATTGATTAATTCGAGGGATAGCGTTTAGTTGTATAAAGCGAAATAGGATGCTGCGCAACAGCACAAAAAATAAATACCCGAAAATAATTAATAACAAGAAAACAATAAAATCCATAAACTCTAGCGGCATCGCTTTAGGTAGAAAACGCCTTTGGATAAGATCGGATAACGGCGTGTAATAATGTAATGCAATGTAAGTAGAAAATATTACACCGGAAAGTTTAAAAATTTCAATGGAAAATCCCATTTTAGCAGCGATGTAACATATTCTAAATAAAACAATTAGAATAATAAAATCTAAAAAATTTAAACGAGAAAAAAAGTCAATCAGCATTGGATTCTCCTAGGTAAAAGAAAAACTTTTAACTTTTCGATTATTCGTCCTAAAACTCAAAGCTGTTTTTAGGATATTCTGCCTAAAGCCGCTTGCCACAACCTCTTGATTGGCAATATATAAGAAGGCGATTTTATCAGAAAGTATAACATATTACGGAAGGGATTTCAAGGAATGAGGCTAAATTAACCCCTAAACCAGGATATTGTGCGTTTAAGCCCATCCTCCAAGGATACCGCAGGTTTCCAGCCCAGGAGCCTTTTTGCTTTAGCAATATCCGGTTGGCGTTGGCGAGGATCATCTTGAGGTAATCCCTTAAAAACTATCCTGCTCTTAGACCCGGTTAATTTTATAATTAATTTTACTAGCTGCAGCATAGTAAATTCATTAGGGTTACCCAAATTAACCGGAAAATTTTCTTTGGAAAGCATTAACCGCAATACACCTTCCACCACATCATCAATGTAACAAAAACTCCTGGTCTGCCTTCCATTACCATAAACCGTCAAAGCCCGGCCGGTAAGAGCCTGATTAATGAAATTAGGCACCACTCGTCCATCATTATGACGCATTCCCGGACCATAGGTATTAAAAATACGCGCAATTTTAGTATTTAATTTGTGCACGCGATGATAGGCCATCGTGATCGCTTCGGCAAACCGCTTAGATTCATCGTAACAACCACGTAAACCAACAGGATTAACATGCCCCCAATAGTTTTCCTTTTGCGGGTGCTCCAGGGGATCTCCGTAAACTTCAGATGTTGAAAAAAGCATAAAAACAGCTTTTTTCTTTTTAGCTACACCTAACGCATTATGTGTACCTAAAGAACCAACTTTGAGTGTTTGAATGGGAAAATTAAGATAATCCTTCGGCGAAGGCAAAGAAGCAGAATGTAAAACATAATCTATTTTACCGGGGATATCAATGTAGCCGAAAACATTACAGATTTCTAACTGGAAATTACTATCTTTAGCAAACGGCGCTAAATTATCCCGTCTGCCGGTAATAAAATTATCCAGGCAAATTACCTTATAGCCATTGTTTAATAATTTCTTACACAAATGCGAACCAATAAACCCTGCGCCGCCGGTAATCAAAACTGTCTGCTTAGACATTATTTTTCCAAAAATCAACGGTAATTTTTAATCCGTCGACAAAACTTACCACAGGTTTAAAATTTAATTTCTTGGAGGTATTGCTGATGTCCGCTAACGTTTTAAATACATCACCGGGCCGCACGGCAAGCAACTTAGGCGGGATATTTTTACCAAGAATTCTATTTAAAATTTTAACTAAATCTAAAATCGAAGTATCTTTTCCACCGGCAACATTAAAACCGCCATATTTGACTTTGGAAGCTGAGGCAGCAAGCAAGTTAGCAGATACCACATTCTGCACAAAAGTAAAATCCCGGGACTGGCGACCGTTACCAAAAATCGGCGCAGGTTGGCTATTCATTAAACAATGAATGAATTTGGGGATTACTACCGCATAATCATCATCCAAAGCCTGGCGCGGGCCAAAAACATTAAAATAACGCAGTGCGATTGTAGGCAGTTTAAAATATAAACTGAATATTTTACAATAATATTCACCAGTGAGCTTACTTAAAGCATATGGCGAAATTGGGTTAGGTACAAATGTTTCTTTCTGCGGAAAATTTTTTACATCACCATACACCGAACTGGATGAAGCAAAAACAAAACGCTTTAGCTTATTCTGACTAGAAGCCTCCAACATATTCAGAGTTCCGTCGATATTCACATCATTATAAGCATGCGGCTCAACCATGCTTTTGGGCACGCTTCTTAAAGCCGCCTGATGCAAACAATAATCAATCCCTTTAGTCACCTTGACACATGTTGGCTTAAAACGGATATCACCCCTGACCAGATCAATCTTCTTTTCTAATCCCTTAAGATTGGACATCTTACCGCTAGAAAAATTATCCAAAACACGCACATAATGGTTTTGCTTAACCAAGGCTTCTACGATATGGGAGCCGATAAACCCAGCCCCTCCAGTTACTAGAAATTTACTCATAGTCTCTCCACCTTTTCTGAATGCTTACCTTTAAAAACATTTCTAGAATCAAAGATAAATTGTGCATTTTTTAGTAAAACTGTGTAATTAATCTGGCTGTGATCCGTAGCGATGATGCAGCAATCAAACTCTTTTATTTTTTTAGCACTTAGCTCTGTGGATTTTAAATCTAACCCATCAATTTTCAAAAAAGGAATCAGCGGATCCGAATAAGAAACCCTGGCACCCTGTTTTCTTAAGCTCTGAATCACATCAATGCTCGGCGATTTACGCAAATCTTTAATATCCTTTTTATAAGTAACCCCAACCACCAATATCCTGGAATTAGCCAGCTTTATGCCTTTTTGCAATAATCCATCTTTGACTCTTTTAGCAATATATTCCGGCATATATTTAATAACATTTGAGGCTAATTGTATAAAACGCGAATGAAAACCAAAACTTTTAGCCTTCCAATGAAGATAAAGCGGATCTTTCGGTATACAATGCCCGCCTACTCCAGGACCCGGATAAAAAGGCATAAAACCAAATGGCTTAGTACTAGCCGCCTGAATAACCTCCCAAATATCAATCTTCATTTTATGCGCCATCATCGATAATTCATCAATTAATCCGATATTAATTAGCCGATACGTATTCTCCAGCAATTTAACGGTTTCGGCAGCTCGACTGCTACTCACAGGTACAACTTTTTTAATAATAATCTGATAAACTGCTGCCGCTAGCTCTGTGGCTTTGGGGCTTAAACCACCGATAACTTTGGGAATTTTTTGTACTGGAAATTTTTTATTACCCGGATCAATCCTCTCCGGTGAAAAACAAAGATAGAAATCTTTGTCATGTTCTAAACCGTGATTTTGAAAAATCGGCAAAATCTCCTCTTCCGTAGTTCCCGGGTAAGTGGTGCTCTCTAAAATCACCAGCGCCCCTTTCTTTAAATGCACAGCAACCTGGCTCACCGCACTTTTAATAAATGAAATATCCGGTAGATACCTTCCTTTTAAAGGAGTCGGAACGCAAATTAACACTGTGTCAGCTTGCTGAATATCCGCAAAATTACTGCTTGCCTTAAAATAACCTGCGTCCAATACAGTAGCCAACTCTTGGCTACTTATATCACTAATATAAGACTTACCAATAGCGATAGATTTTAACCGATCGGCGTTAATCTCAATACCAATCACTTTAGCTTTTTTCTTAGCAAATTCTAAAGCCAAAGGAAGCCCAACATAACCCAATCCCACTACGGCAATCGCCAGACGTTTATTCCTTATTTTCCTATTGCCAACCAATAAAGTTTTATCCATTTCCCCTCCCAACTCCTATATAGGTAAACCCCATATCCATAAGTAATCTTGGGTCATAAATATTCCTTCCATCAATAATCAAAGCACGCTTTAGCTTTTTTTTTATTTTCATAAAATCAAGTTCCTTGAATTCATTCCATTCTGTTGCAATAATTAAACAATCAGCACCTAATGCCGCCTGATATTTGTCTTTACAAAAGGTAACATTTTTTAGGAGTTTTTTGGCTTTTTCCATGGCTTTAGGATCATAGACCCTGACCTTTGCGCCCTCCCGAATCAAAGCATTAACCAAATCAATACTAGGGGCATTTCTTAAATCATCAGTATTAGGCTTAAAAGCCAAGCCTAAAACAGCAATAGTCTTACCTTTAATAATCCATAAAGCATCTTTAATTTTTTTCAAAACAAAAGCCTTTTGCTCTTGGTTAGTATTTCTTACGGCTTTAAGAATCTGAAAGTCATAACCTAATTTTTCACCAATCGTGATAAATGCATCCAGGTCTTTGGGGAAACAAGAACCACCATAACCTAGCCCGGCATGCAAAAAATATCTGCCTATACGATTATCCATCCCCATACCAAGAGCTACTTCTTTTACATCTGCACCCACTTGATCACAAATACGGGATATCGCATTAATAAAAGAAATTTTGGTCGCCAAAAAGGCATTGGAAGCATGTTTAATCAACTCGGCAGATTTTATGTTTGTAATTAGTATCGGACAATTAAACGGTTGATATAAACTAGTCATTATCTGCTTTGCCCTTAAAGTCTCTAGCCCTAAGACGATACGGTCAGGATGGTTAAAATCATGTATGGCTGAACCTTCCCGTAAGAATTCCGGGTTAGAAACTACATCAAACTTATGTTTCTTTTTTATATAAGTAGAAATTGTCTTTTTAATCCAGGAGCAGGTATCTACCGGTACAGTAGATTTCTCCACTATTAAACGGTAGCCATCCATATGCTGGGCAATAATCCTGTACACATCTTCTATCCCGGTTAAATCATCCTCGCCATTTTCTAACGCAGGAGTACCAGCAGCAATAAAAATTACCTCACTGTCTCTTACTGCCTCTTTAATATTAGCAGTAAATTTAAGCCGGTTATTCTTAAGATTATTAACAATCAGCTCCTGTAATCCGGGTTCATAAATGGGAACTATCCCTTTTTTAAGGCCGCTGATTTTTTGCAAATCATTATCAGCACAAATAACATGGTTGCCCAACTCGGCAAAACAAGCTCCGGAAACTAATCCTACATAGCCTGAACCAATGACCGAAATATTCATTTAAATCCACCTTAAGACTATGCCTGTTTTACAAAATAATGGTAAGATTTTATTGCGCGCCGGATTTACTTTCACCCATCTGCTGATCAAATCCAAATTCATTTTCAGGAAAAGCCTTAAGCCTAAAAACAAAGAATATCGTTGTTCCGGTATCCTCTTTTTTGTTAAGACTAATATCCAGGTCCCAACAATGCAAATCGCGCGTTAAAGTATATTCCTGCTCCTGGAATCCCTTTTCTAAATCAATAGTATTTTTAAGATTATAACGCTCATAAATTCTAAATTTCCATTTCGGAGTTAAACGCCAATTAAGGCTTGCTGTAACTTCATTATATCCTTTTCTTTCATAACGCTGGCCAAAGGATAATGAGCGCCCTTTGGCAAAATCAAAAGTGACAGAATAATTAGCTAAAGAAAACTTGTTATAATTTATATTGGTATGATCAGAATGTTCAAAAGTTGCCTCAGATTCAAACCTGATCCAGGAATACGGCAATATTTTCAACTTAAAAAGTATATCTGAAAAATTATCACCTAAACTATCTCCCGCCCGAGGAGTAAGAATAGCATTATCGCCAGTCTTGGGATCGATTACATAATCAGTAGTAATTAAAAAATCCACAAAATCCACACTTTGGCCGTTGCGCTTAGTCTGTAATTTATTCGATAAGTTTAAGGTAGCGGTATTGCCACGATTAATCGCGTCAACTGAGTCAACTTGCTTTAAATTGCTTATCGGTATAGTCGCAGGATGCGTATACAAATAGCCAATACTAGGAGTAATTATATGACGCAAACCATTCAGGTCCAATTTTAAAAAATTAGTTTTGGCATTATAAATACGGTAAAATTTCGTACTAAGATCAGCACCACTATAAAAAATTGTGCGTACGATCCCGGTTTGTCCGTTCTCCCCCTTATCATAAAAAGTCTGCCGGGAAGCCACAAACGGCTTAAACTGCACAAAACCCAATCTAGTAGGCAATGAAACTTTGTTCGTTGTATCTAGCCTGGTTATTGTAACATCATCAAGAGTAACCGGGGCAGTAGTAGCTTTTTTATTATAGGAGCCTAATTGGCTGATATTCTCAAAATAAAGAGGCGTCTGGCCTAATTGCAGGCTCGGTAGAGCATAATTAATCTCCGGAAGTTTATCTAATTGATCAAACCAGTGGTTGGTGCGTTTCTGTAAAAGTATATCCACGCTAGAATAATTAAAAGCATGGTGGAATAACGCATAAGTTATCGGTTGCGAATCCCTCTCATACTCGCGGAAGAAATAGTCCTGCAGAATACTATGCGCATAAATATTGGGCGCAGGATTATTTTCATATTGGCGTCTTTTATCGGATATTTTGTAAAACTCTGCGATCACGTTAGTACGCGGATCAATATCCCATTTATGACGCCAGCGTAAGAAATATCTTTGAAATTCCGTAGGCGTCCCCGTAGCCTCCGCAGGCAAATTCTCAGCTTTCTCATTAGTATAATAGAATTTAAAATCTCCTCTTCCTGTTGTAGGCGTCTTATAGTTTAAATCAAAACCTTCACCCAAGCCCAGTTTGGTACGATAATCCAAAAATACCCTAAGATTAGAATTTTCCGTAAGATTATAACGCCAAGTACTTAAAAGATACGGGCCCCAATCTTTACGCGTACCGGGCTCAACCTGGACATGCATTATGGGTTTTTTCATTGAATAGTTAAACCGTGGCAGGTAAAATAACAAAATATTCCATAAATAAAGTGTAGTCTCCCGAGCCTGCATTTTATCGCCAGGGAACATCTTGATCTTTTTTGAAGCAAAACGGTAATGTGGATGATCCAAGCTACAGGTAGTAAAATATCCACCCTTGGAAATAAACTCACTTTCACCTAGCTTTTCAACTTTTTTAGATTTACCAAAGTAGGGATTAGCACGAAAATTAGCGTCATAAATAGTGCCGATTTTGTTTGCAAAATCATAAACGATCTTTTCTCCGGTAACTACCCCTTTAATATCTTCTATTCTAGCATTACCCTCAGCCAAACCTTCCTTTGTCTGCATATTAACTTTTAACCTATTACAAGTTAGCTTAGCACCTTTATAAATAACTTCAATATTACCAGTAGCAACAACTTCTTTGCTATCCGCAGAATATTCCACATTATCACCATTAATAATCATAGGTGATTCTTTATTGGTTTCCGCAAAAGCCAAACTACCCCACAAAGTAAACAATAACACTACTAATACCAAGCTATGAAAATAAAACTTTTTAAAATTATTTAACATTCTTTCCTTGAGGAATCTTTTTATAATCATCCAAGAACCTACTTATACCGATATCAGTTAAAGGATGCTTAATTAATTGTTCAATCACCAGGTAGGGGATTGTCGCAATATCTGCTCCAATTAAAGCAGCATCAACTACATGCATAGGGTTGCGCACAGAAGCAACAATAATTTGAGTCTTAAAATTATAATTTTCATAAATTTTCTTTATATCACTGATCAGCTTCATTCCTTCCTGGGCAATATCATCGAGCCTGCCGATAAAAGGTGAGATATAAGTTGCTCCTGCCTTAGCCACCAATAAAGCCTGGGCTGCAGAAAAACACAGCGTAACATTAGTCTTGATACCTTCACCATCCAGAATTTTAACCGCTTTTAGCCCTTCCCTGGTAAGCGGAATTTTTACTACAATATTCTTAGCTAATTTAACTAACTGGCGCGCTTCATTCACCATGCCAACCGACTCAAGGCTGATTACCTCAGCACTTACCGGGCCGCTAACCAAAGCGCATATTTCTTTTAATACTTGCTCAGGATCCCGGCCTTCCTTAGCCATAAGTGTAGGATTGGTCGTTACCCCATCAATTAAACCTAAACTGGCGGCTTCTTTAATTTCTTTAACATTTGCCGTATCAATAAAAATTTTCACCCAAACATTCCTTTCTTAACTTAATCTTTCCCTAACCAAATATCCCGCCCCAATAATTCCAGCATCAATTCCTAATTTAGCCGGAATTACTTTTACCCTTCTAGCCTGACCGGGCATTGCCCGAAGTAAAATTGTCCGCCTGACACTCTCAAGCAAAACTTTTCCGGCGCCAGAAACCCCTCCCCCGATTACAATCGCATCAAGATTAAGTAAATTCACAATCCCACTTAAAGCTAAACCTAATTCTTTACCAACTTGACTCCAGAAAGCCACTGCTTTAGGATTAAACTGCCTAGCTAATGCACTTACCTTTTCCAGGGTGATTTTAGATCCGAATATTTTACGCGCATTTTTAAGAATCCGATTATTACCAATATAAGTTTCCAAACAACCACGCGCACCACAACCACAAAGCGGGCCTTTTTCATTTAACGGCAAATGCCCAATTTCACCAGCCGCATTATCTGCACCGCGGTAAAGTACATTATTAATGATTAAACCACCGCCAACTCCTGTACCCAAAGTTAAACACAACACATTCTTACTTTTTTTTGCTGCCCCCACCTGATGTTCTGCCAAAGTCATTAACTTTGCGTCATTATCTACAAAAACCGGCAGTTTGGTTTTTCGTTCCAATATTTTTTTAAGCGCTACTTCTTTCCAACCCGGAACATTGGGTAAAAAATGCACCACTCCTGCCAAAGTATCTACCGGACCAGGCACGCCAATGCCAACACCTAAAATAACCGAACGTTTTAAACCTTGGCTTACAATGAAATTACCAACAGAATCTGCAAGCCCCTGGATAAGTTTCAACCGATTATCAAAACTCTTTGTGCTAAAATAACTTTTAGCTTTAATCTTTAGCTGGCCATCAAGCAAAGCACACTTTAAATTAGTGCCCCCTAAATCTATGGCAATTATGTATTTTTTAACCATGTCAGGTATTTTATATTAAAAAGCTTTGATTTTCAAGGGATAATGTTTAAATTTAAGCGGGAGAAAAACACACTTTATTCTTTCCAGTCTCTTTGGCTAAATATAAAGCCTGGTCTGCCAGTTCAATTAAATTCTGCATATTTGCCGCAACGTCAGGATAATTAGAAGCGCCAATACTAACAGTAACCTTTAATTGCTCATCATAAACTTTAATCACCTCAAGCGAAATCGCCTGGCGAATACGTTCAGCAGCAAAATTAGCCTGCTCTCTGTTTGTTTCTGCCAAAACAACAGAAATTTCCTCTCCCCCGTAACGGCCGATAAAATCAATTTGCCTGACGGCATCACGAATAGTTTTAGCAACCTGACGCAATATAGCATCTCCGACTAAATGTCCATAACGATCGTTAAACTGTTTAAAATTATCAATATCAATCATGAGGAAGGTTAAATTTAATTTATTCTTTTTAGAACGCCGGAGTTCTTCATTAAAACGCTCTAAAAAATACCTGCGGCAATAAACATTAGTAAGCACATCAGTAATGGTTAACCCCTGAACCTTCTGATAAAGTAACGCTCTTCTTAAACCAATAAGAAACTGCTGGACAAGAATTCCAAACTTATCTTTATCTGTTTCTAAAATCCTGTCTACAGCCAAGTAGCCGGTAACCTGATTTTCCTCCAAGTTCAAAGGCAAGATTGTATAATTTTTATATTTAATTAAATCTGCGTTATCTTTAATATAACGGCAATCGCCTACGCCAATATGTTTTTTTAAATTTTTGCTAAAAATCGAAAATATTTTTTCTTCATCCAGGCTCCTGCAAACATCTTTAGTCAACTCATAAAGCGTTAAAGTATCATCAAATCTTTTACTCAACAGGTTATTTTCGGCATTTAAATCTTTCTTAAGATCTTTGAGGCGCTTAAGTTCATTTATCAGGCAAGCATGAGCATCCTGCTGGCGTTTAAGGCGGCCGGAGAAAATTTCCCTACAAAGCATCCCGCAGGAAAAAGTGATAACTATTAATAAAATTATGCTGAACATACCTGATTTCTACCCTTCCCTTTAGCAATATACATCGCTTTATCTGCTTTCTGCACCAATTCATCCTCATCTTTTGTGTCTAGGGGCAAACTAGCCACCCCGATAGAAACAGTAACCTGGGTATTTTGCCGGCGCAACATTATCTTTTCGTTCTGAATTCTTTGGCGAAGCATTTCGGCAATAGCTAATGCTTTCTTTTTGTCTATACCGCCTGAGAGCATAACTAAGAATTCTTCGCCACCAAATCGGCACACCAGCGGATTAAATTCCGCTAATGACTCTTTTAATACAATCCCCATTTTCTTCAAAACTAAATCGCCGACAATGTGGCCGAATTTATCATTATATTGCTTAAAAAAATCAATATCGATCATCATTAATGATAAATACTGGTCCAGACGCTGACAACGTCTGGTTTCATCCCTTAATCGATCAATAAAATAGCTGCGGGTATACAAACCGGTCAAACTATCATGAATGGCTAAATCCTGTGTTTTCTGAAAAAGCAGACTATTTTCCAAAGCTACTGCCCCTAAATCGGCAACCAAAGAAAGAAACCTTAAATCATCCTGATTAAAAAAACACTCTTGGTTACTTTCTAGCCGAAGCAACCCCAATAAAGAATTATTGCTGATTAAAGGAGAACTTATTAGGGATAAAACTGAACGTATTTCTTTGCCGCTTATGCTGTCGGAATCAAAACGAAAATCTTTTTTTAAATTTTCGACGATCAACTGGTTAGAATGCCTTAAAACCCACTGGTCAAAAATATCCCCCTCTTTAGTAAGAACAACTACCCCTGCATCTTCTTTTATTGAATAAACTAAATTAAGTTTTTGATATTGACTATCAACCAGGTAAAAAAGGGCTACCCCCGTGCTATTTGAAATTAAAGTGTAAACGGTTGAACTTAATGCCCTGATTACCGCATCCAGCTTTAAGCTGCTATTGAGGTCTTCAATTAACTTCTTTAAATTATCATACCGGGCAATTTTTAATTTAAGGGCGAGATTATACTCTTGGTTTTTTTTGTTTTCAGCATCAATAATATTTATTGTTTCCTGTTGATGCTCTGCGGCAGATTGAATATGCAGGATTTTATCAGAATAATACTTTAATATAAAAATAAAAACGGCAATATTACTAAAAATAAAAACGAGCAGAGCAATTAATGGGATTTTTTGATGAAAGAAAATAAAATTAATTACAAGAAGAATAACCGCAGCGATAAACACAAAAACCCAGATCTTTTTTTGATTGGCATTTTGCTGCATAGAGCTTTTAGTTAAGGAGGTGTTTAAAACTTAACAAATAGTTTCTTCGGTATTTTTATCGAAGAAATGCACCTTGCTCATATCAAAAACTACATCCATCTCTTGGTTAACTTTAGGGCGGTCATGAGCACTAACCCGGGCAATAAAGGTGTGTTTTCCGGTGTTTAGGTAAAGGTAAACTTCTGAACCCATCGGCTCAAATACTTCGCAATTTACCCGGACAATATTTTCCGGCGGGGCTTGAGAAACAAACAACTTGTCATAAATATCCTCAGAACGGATACCAAAAATAACTTCACGATCAACATAGTTAACCATTTTTTTATGCATATCCTCTACCAACTTCACCTGAATCTTACCCTCATCAAAATAAAGCTTGCCTTCTTTTTTGATAATTTTACCTTGCATAAAATTCATCGGCGGAGAACCAATAAAGCTAGCAACAAATTTGCTCTTGGGATGGTCATAAACATCAATCGGATCACCTAATTGGACAATGACGCCATCCTTCATTACTGCAATCCGGTCTCCCATGGTCATTGCTTCTACCTGATCATGAGTTACATAAATTATAGTAGTTTGCAATCTAATGTGCAGTTTGTGAATCTCCGTACGCATCTGCACGCGCATCTTAGCATCCAAATTACTTAAAGGCTCATCAAATAAAAAAACCATGGGTTTTCTTACAATTGCCCTACCCACGGCTACCCGCTGGCGCTCTCCACCGGAAAGTTCCCGGGGCTTTCGATTCAACAATCTTTTAATCCCTAGAATTTCCGCCGCCTCATTAACCCGCTGACTAATTTCATGCTTAGAAATATGCCTAAGCCTTAAACCAAATGACATATTCTCTTCAACTGTCATATGAGGATAAAGCGCATAATTCTGAAAAACCATGGCAATATCCCGGTCTTTAGCCGGTACATCATTAACCCGTTTATCTGCGATATAAACATCCCCGGAGCTTATTTCCTCAAGGCCAGCAATCATTCTTAAAGTCGTCGATTTACCACACCCGGAAGGTCCGACTAAAACCATAAATTCTTTATTCTCAATACCTAAATTTACTTTATTTACCGCATTAACATTGCCCGGAAAAACTTTACATACATCCCTTAAACTTACCTGAGCCATTTAATTTACCCTCAATTTATTACAAATATTATTGTAGAGATGCAAAATTTCCGTCACCAGACGGACACCCACGCAATTCAGATTAGCGTGGTGTATTGCGTCTCTACCAAACAAAATATGAGGCTTTATTACACAAAATTAAGCAAAATAGTCAAGCAATTGACTTAAGGTAACTTTCATATTTTTGCGATGCACAATCATGTCAATTAGCCCATGATCTAGCAAAAACTCCGAACGTTGGAATCCTACAGGTAATTTCTGCCTGATTGTCTGTTCAATAACCCTGGGGCCGGTAAAACCGATGAGGGCATTTGGTTCAGCCATAATTATATCCCCTACTCCGGCAAAAGAAGCCATAATTCCAGCCATAGTAGGATTAGTCAGAATAGAAATGTAGGGTAAGTTAGCTTTATGATGGTAGGACAAAGCAGCGCATGTTTTGGCCATTTGCATAAGGCTAAATAAGCCTTCATACATACGCGCTCCGCCGCCGGATCCGGAAACAATAATCATAGGCAGCTTATTCTTAGTAGCAAATTCAATTGCGCGGGTGATTTTTTCACCCACTACCGAACCCATTGATCCCATAATAAAACGCGAATCTGTAACTGCCACCACGGCTTGACGGGCATTAATTTTACCTTCCCCGGATATAACCGCATCCTTTAATCCAGTTGCCTCCTGATCCTGCTTTAATTTATCTTTATAGGTCTTGGGCCCCTTAAAATCAAGGGGATCAACAGAAACCATATCTTTATCAAATTCATTAAAAGTATCTTTATCAAATAATAAGTTTATTCTTTCATTAGCAGTCAAACTAAAATGATAGCTGCATTTAGGGCAAACCTTAAAATTCTCTTCCAGGGTTTTGTTATAAAGCGTCTCAGAGCATTCCTCGCATTTTGTCCATAAACCATCGGGAATTTCTCTTTTCTTTAAACGCACAATGGTATATTTTGGTTTACCAAACAAAGCCATATTTATTCCTTTTCAAATTTATTCACGACTAAACCTGAAAGCACTTTAGGGTAGAAATAGGTAGATTTGGGAGGCATTTTGTGGACGCTCATGGCAATATTGATTATCTGCTGAATTTTAACCGGATTCAGGAAAAAAGCTACTTTCAAAGGATCGCTATCAACCTCATCCATCAACTCAGAAGGATCCGGGCTGTATTTTATACCCGTTAAATTATCTAAATCGAGTTTGAGAATATTTTTTAACACCAGATAATTAAGGATCGCTACATCTAGCGCCCGGTATTCTTTAGCTTTATCCGCAATCAGCTTATCCAGCATCTTTACATTCTTCAGGCGCAGAAGAAAATATTTTTTATCTTTATATACACCAATCAGATGCTCCGTACAGCCAGCTTTCTGCATTAAAAATAAAAAACGTCCCCGGTCCTTAAACTGATCCACATCAAAATACTCTTTGGCTTTAGCCATAAAATCATTCAAGTCTAATTGTGTATCCAATTTAAGCAGACGGTGAATGGGTAAAATGGATAACCCGCGGTAATCCGTATTGGTAAAATAAGCCAAACAAAAGTTAAAATCTTCATCTCCAGTAAATTCTGCACCTAACTTTTCACGCATTAAATCCCGGTAAGCACAAGCAACTTCATAGCGATGATGCCCATCAGCAATAAACATATTTTCACTATTCATGCTCAACTCGATCATTTTAAGCAGATCCGGGTCATTAATCCGCCATAATTTATGTACTGTTTTTTCATCATCAGTAACTTCAATAAAAGGCTTAGCGGCAGGAATTTGTTTATGAAAAATACGCTGAATAATACGTTTTTTATCCAGGAAAATTATAAATATCGGGCTAAGATTGGCTTTTACCTGTTTCATCAACTTAAACCTGTCCTGCTTGGCAGCGTTATGCGTATTTTCATGGCCAAAAACAGCAGAGCCTTTTTCATCTCCTAACCTAAGCAAAGAGATAAAACCTAAACGGGTCTTCTTTTCACCCTGAATAACATATTGCTGGCTATAAAAATATACAGCCGGCTGTTCATCCTGAATAAGAACTTTATCTTTAAGCCAGCTGCGAAATATTGTACCTGCTCGGCGGTATTTATCATCCAAAGCAGAATCTTTCGCTAAAAGTATGTGAATGAAATTATTTAATGAGCGCTCATGAAGTATATCCTGAGCCTGAGGGGAAATTACGTCGTATGGCGGACAAACTACATGCTTAAAATCAACAACTTTTTCCAGATTGTAAACTAATGCTTTAAAAGCTTTTGTTTTGCTCATAAAAGGCTATTTTATCAGTAAAGTTACGGCTTTAGGACTTGAATATAGATAATACCATAAAATTTTCCAAAAACAATAGATTAAAAATATTCATACCTGCACTGCTTAAATCAAAATGGCTTTGCACGATTTACTAATGGCCAGGGCAACCAGCACAACCTTTAGGACAAGCGCCACCAGAAGAACTATTTGCGGATTTCGTTACCTTCTTATAATCAGTAGCATAAAAACCTGAGCCTTTAAAAATAAACCCTCCAGTGCTACTAATCAACTTTCTTAGCTTTTTACCGCATTTGGGACATTTAGTCTTAAGTTTAGCAGTTATGCTTTGTAAAATTTCAAATTTGTGCTTGCATGATAAACATTCATATTCATAAGTAGGCATAGGTTCCTCTTAATTTTAAAATTTTAGCGAAATGATTTCTTAAATTTATCCGTAAAACTTTCTCTGTTGCCTAAGTTTTCGCCGTTTAATCGGGCAAATTCCTCAATTAATTGCCTCTGTTGCCCGGTTAGCTTCACCGGAATTTCAATATCCACCTTAATCAACTCATCTCCAATATCCCGGGAATGCAAATCCGGCAACCCCTTGCCTTTAAGGCGGAATGTTTTACCGCACTGAGTACCTGCAGGTATCTTCATCATCAATTTACCATCTAAAGCCGGAACTTCTACCTCGCCTCCTAAAATAGCTTTAGACAAACTAATACTCACAGAAGTAGCAATATCGCTATTATGCCTTTGAAAAATCGCATGTTCTCTTACTTCTATCACTACATATAAATCTCCCCGGCTATTAATACCCGCTTCCCCTTCGGCACGTACACGCAGCTGAGAACCATTATCCACCCCTGCCGGTATCTTAACTTTTATCTTTTTAGTAACCTTTACTCTGCCTTCACCACGGCATTCTGGACAGGCTGCCGCAATCGTTGATCCTTCCCCGCCGCAACGAGAACAAGTTTGGGCTAATTGAAAAAAACCGTTAGAAACCACGGTTTTGCCGGCACCTTTACATTGAGGACAAACTGTCCGCTTGGTTCCAGGCTTAGCACCACTACCAGAACAAACCGTACAAGTTTCATAGCGCGGAACAGTAATAATTTTTTCTACGCCTACAGCTACTTCCTCTAATGAGATTTCAATCGCAATTTGCAGATCTCTGCCGCGGCGCCTTGCGCCTGGCGACCGGGATTGCCTTGATCCAGAAATATCAAAACCTAAATCACCGAATAATTCCTCAAAAATACTCCCACCACCGCCAAATCCACCACCACCCATCTCCCGAAAAATACTGCTAAAATCCGCGCCCTTAAAAATGTCTTCCTGGGCATACTTCTGGTCAATACCCGAATGGCCATATTGATCATAAAGATCGCGCTTAGAAGAATCTGAAAGTACAGCGTATGCTTCGGAAATGCCCTTAAACTTCTCTTCTGCAGCTTTTTTTTCTTCCGCGGGCACGCGGTCCGGATGAAATTTAAGCGCCATCTCACGATATGCTTTTTTTATTTCATCCAGACTCGCGGTGCGGGAAACTCCTAATATCTCGTAATAATCACCCTTAACTGACATTTTTATTTTTTACCGTCTTGATCTTCTTCCTTATACTCCGCATCAATAATATCTTCGTCTTTTTTTGCACTCTGGCCCGGTTCTTCAGCAGAATTTTGCTGTCCCGCCGAAGAATCCTGACCGGCATTTTGAGACTTTTGCTGTTTAGCGGCTGCCTGCTTATAAATCTCTTCCGCAAGCTTATGGGAAACTTTCGTTAACTCCTCCATCCCTTTTTTAATTCTTTCGATATTCTTATCCTTAATCGCACTCTTTAAATCATTAGCTTTTGCTTCAATATCTGCTCGCTCAGTTTGATTAACCTTATCTCCATAATCTTTCAACGACTTCTCAGTGGCATAAATAAGATTGTCCGCTTGATTAATCGACTCGATTTCTTCCTTCTTTTTAGCATCATCAGCGGCAAATCTTTCCGCATCCTTGACCATTTTATCAATCTCCTCCTTGGATAACTTCTTAGGAGCACTAATAGTAATCTTCTGCTCCTTGCCAGTACCCAAATCCTTGGCGGAAACATGCACAATCCCGTCGCGATCGATATCAAACTTTACTTCAATTTGCGGTACGCCGCGCGTAGCAGCAGGAATCCCGACTAAATCAAACCTACCCAATTCCACGTTATCATCAGCCAACGGCCGCTCACCTTGCAAGACCCGAATAGTAACCGCAGTCTGATTATCCGCAGCAGTTGAAAATCTCTGACTTTTTTGAGTAGGAATAGAAGCATTCCTTTCGATTAACTTGGTACTAACTCCACCTAAGGTTTCAATACCTAAAGAAAGCGGAGTCACATCCAAAAGGAGCACATCTTTAACATCTCCGGTAATAATTGCTGCTTGAACTGCCGCCCCTAATGCCACGCATTCCATCGGGTCAACTCCACGCTCAATTTTCTTACCCACATAATCTTCGACAAATTTTTGCACGATCGGCATACGCGTAGGCCCCCCGACCATAATTATCCGGTCAACTTCTTTAACTGCAAGTTTGGAGTCAGTTAAAGCCTGCTCTATGGGATGTTTGCACCGTTCAATAATCGGCCCAACTAAATCCTCTAGCTTTGCCCGGGTAATGGTCATGGTTAAATGTTTAGGACCGGTAGCATCAGCAGTAATAAAAGGCAGGTTGAGATCCGTACTTACGGTAGAAGACAACTCAATTTTTGCCTTTTCCGCTGCTTCACGCACTCTTTGCACCGCCATTTTATCACTCATCAGGTCAATGCCGGTTTCACGCTTGAATTGCCCGACAATATGCTCAAGCAAAACTCTATCCATATCCGTTCCGCCCAGCTGAGTGTCACCACTAGTTGCCTGGACATGAAATACTCCCTGAGCCATCTCCATAATAGTGACATCTAAAGTACCACCACCTAAATCAAAAACCATAATCCTCTGCTCTTTATCCGCCTTTTCCAAACCATAAGCCAAACAAGCAGCGGTAGGTTCATTGATAATCCTTAAAACTTTTAAACCTGCTATTTCACCGGCATCTTTAGTTGCCTGGCGTTGATTATCATTAAAATACGCCGGACAAGTAATCACCACTTCTTCAACTTTATCTCCCAAATAAGCCTCTGCATCCTGTTTTATTTTCTGCAGAATAAACGCGGAAATCTGTTGAGGAGTGTATTCTTTACCGTGAGCTTTAAACTTGAAATCCGTCCCCATTTTACGCTTAGCCGCCTGAATCGTACCTTCAGCATTAATCGCTGCCTGACGCCTTGCCGGTTCTCCTACCAGGCGCTGTCCATCTTTAGTAAAAGCAACATAAGACGGAAAAGCTTTCCCGGAAGCCACACCCGCTCCTTCAGCCGAAGGAATAATAACCGGCCTTCCGCCTTCCATAACCGCAGCTGCCGAGTTAGATGTACCTAAATCAATCCCAATTACTTTTGCCATGTGTCACCTCCATAAAATTAGTTGACAGTTTTTAGTTGTTAGTGATTAGTTTAAAACTTTTTCTGATAGCTAAGAACTAACAACTGATAACTACACATCTTAATTACTTCGCGCTTTGCTTTGACACTTTCACTTTAGCGGTTCTTAATACCCGCCCATGAATTAGATATCCTTTTTGCAACACCTCAATTATCGTATGTTCAGGTAAATCCTTATTCTCTACCTGCATTAAAGCCTCATGAAAATTTGGATCAAATATTTTTCCTTCTCCTTCAATGGGCTTTACGCCATGATTCTTTAACATTTCATATAAGTGCGCCAGAATCATTTCTATCCCTTTTAAAAAAGCAGATAAATCTTCTTTTTTTCCGGTTTCCGCCAAATCCACTGTACGCTCCAAATCATCCAAAACATTAAGCAAATCAAGAATAAGGCCTTCATTAGCAAACTTTACAAACTCTTGCTTTTCCCGATCCAGACGTTTGCGGGTATTTTCAAGATCAGCCTGATTCCGCAACATTTTATCCCAACTTTCCTTGCCCTTTTTTACCTCCTCCAAGAGCCCCAAATACTCAGCCTGTTTTAATATAACAGTCGGCTCTTCTTTGTTTTGGCCATTTTTGATTTCTTCCGGATTTTTTTGATTCCCTTTATGTTCTTCCATTTTCTTCTAAAATTCCTCCAAAATCTGATTCAAAACTTCAGAGATATACTCCATAGTCGGAATAATATGATTATACTCCATACGCATGGGGCCTAATACTGCCAGCCTGCCTGATGGTTGGTTTTTTAACTTAAAAGCTGAAACAACCAAAGAACAATTTTCCATTCCCGGAAACCCCAGTTCGCTTCCAATATAAACCTTCACTTTACCGGAAAAATCCCGATTGATAATATCCAGGAGTTTTTCTTTATCCTCCATCAACTTAATCAACAAACGTATCTTATCAGCGTCCTTAAATTCCGGTTGATCAAGTATCCGGCTGATACCTTTATAAAACATCTTATCCTGCCACTGCAAAAAAGAGACGATCCCGGCATAGTGCGTAATTTCAGAGATAACTTCAGATGTGTTTTCTAAAGCATCATCAAGCCGCCGTATTTTTCTTTTGCAATCCTTAAGAATATGCTGCTTTTCTTCATCCAGAAGTTCAATCTGTTGTATAAGAAAATCTACGTAATAACGGTATCCTCTATCTGTAGGAATTCTTCCGCCTGAAGTATAAGGATGTTTTAAATACCCGGAATCATCCAGTTCAGAAAAGATGTTTCTTATGGTTGCCGAGCTTAAATCAAACTCCTCGGCTATATCATCAGAAGCCACAGGAAGCGCATTCTTGATATAACGGTTAATTGCCGCATTCAGAACCTGTTTCCTGCGGGTATTGTAATCCACGGTACGCATCAGATCATCTCCAAAAATTGCATTTCTACTCATTAATTCCAAGCCCACCACTCTTTGACGTTAAGTGGTGATTTTAACATAATCTATTATTTTGTCAACCCCGTTAGAAACAACTAAAGTAATAGAAAGTATAGCACAGTTTCTAACGGGGTCAACAAAATTAGCAGTTAAATCAATAGAGTGCTAACTTATTCCCAAAAAAAATTCTCCGCTCCTTTCCTAGACTATAGTTTCTGGAACTAAAGCACAATACTTACACAACCATTACTCATCTCTAAACAGGGTTTTTGGTTGAGAAAGTATTATTTTTATCCCGTGAATATTAACACGTTTGCGTACCATCAGGTAATGCACATATTCCAGCCTCTTTAAATCTTTCAGCGAATAAAGCCGGTTCTTCTTGCCTACGCGTTTGGGCCGAACTACCCCTGCTTTATCTAACTGCCGCAATGTCCAAATCGGAATATTTACCAGCTTACAAACTACACCGATAACATAAACCGGTTCTTCGGGCGCAATTTTAAGGCTGAATATTGGCATACCCTTCCTCCATGCAAATTAAGCTTAGCATAACTCTTAATATTTGTCAAGTAAAATAATTAATTCTGTTAGATAATCTAACAGATAATACATTAGGCATCATTTATTCTCTGTACTATAAAAATCAAGGAAGTAATCTGCCGCCTAAGTATCAATCCTTAGCCAGCGTTGCAGGATTGATTTTTATATCCTTATCTTTCTCTATCCTGCTAAAAAGCATCCTCGGGATAACCAGGCTGATATTAATTCCATCCTGAAGATAATCAATTTTCTCTATTTTGGCTTGCCGATAAAAGAAATCGACCAGCTCCATTCGATGGTGAGGAATAACAATATTTAAACTCAGCATAAGCCCGGAGAAATAATCCGTTACCTTGCTAATCAAAATATCTAAATTTTCCCCGGTTTTGGCGGATAAACAGACAGAATTGGAAAATTCTTTTTTAGATACCTCCAGCCAGCTGCGGTCTTGGATTAAATCGATTTTATTTAATGCCACCAAAACGGGCTTGTCTTGCAACTCCAGCTCTTCCAGAACGCTAAGTACAGCTTGATTGTGTAAAATTAAACGCGGATCAGCTGCATCCAAAACATGAATTAATAAATCTGCTTCACTTACCTCTTCCAAAGTAGCCTTAAAAGCTTCAATTAAATGATGTGGAAGTTCATGCAGAAATCCCACTGTATCAGAAACAATGACATTTTGTCCATTGGGAAGGCACAAATTTTTAGAAAGTGGATCAAGAGTAGTAAATAATTTTTCTGATGTAACTTGAGTCGATGCGGTTAAAAGATTTAAAAGTGTCGATTTACCGGCGCTAGTATAGCCGACTAAAGCTACAATCGGCAGATTATTGCTTTTTCTTTTTTTACACATTGCCTGGCGATGCTGGCGCGTACCTTTTAAATCTTCTTTTAACTTATCAATTTTTTTCCTAGCCTGGCGCCGGTCAAGCTCTAATTTTGTTTCTCCCGGGCCACGCGTACCAATACCGCCTCCTAAATCTGAAAGCATTACCCCTTTTCCAGACATACGCGGAAGTAAATATTCCAGCTGCGCTAACTCCACCTGCATTTTACCTTCCGGGCTACGGGCCCGGCGGCTAAAAATATCCAGTATAAGTTGTGTGCGGTCAATTGTTCTGCGGCCCAGAGCTTTCTCCAGATTACGCTGCTGAGTACCGCTTAAATCATGGCTAAAAATCACAACATCCGCCCCTTCTTCATGGGCAATAAAACCAATCTCTTCCACCTTGCCTTTGCCAATAAGATAATTAGGCGTAGCATGATCACAAATACAAATCACATTCTCCAGCACCTCTACCGATGTCGAAGAAGCCAATTCCTCCAGTTCTGCAGAAATATCTTCAATACGCCAATGATGTTTATCTGTTTTTAGCTGAACGCTTACTAAGAGAGCTTTTTCCATAGTTTAGTTGCAATTTGCGCTGGTGATACCTTTTTATTAATATTAATCCACTTAATACGTTTATCCTTCTTAAACCAGGTTAACTGGCGTTTAGCATAGTGCCGGCTATTACGCTGCATGAGGCGTTTTGCTTCCGCTAAAGAATACTGCCCGGAGAAATACCCTTTCAATTCACGAATACCAATAGCGCATTGAGCAGTCTGGCTCAATTTGCATTTAAGTAAACGCTTGACCTCGCCGATTAACCCAAGCGCAAACATTCTATCTACTCTTTGGTTAATTATATTATAAAGAATTTGCCTATCTGAATTTAAACCAAAAATATTTACCTCATATTGCTGATCTAATCCAACTCTTTTTTTTTGTAATTCAGAGATACGTGTTCCTGTTTTTAAGTACACCTCCAGGGCACGGATAATCCTCCTGGCATCATTAGGATGAATTTTTTTAGCTGCATCCGCGTCTAACTTAGATAACCTCCGGTAAAGGTATTTATTTCCTTTTTGCTTAAGCTGTTTTTCTAATTTAGCGCGGATTAATTTATCCTGCGGGACTGCCGGAAATAATCCGTCAACAATGGTTGAATAATAAAGCCCGGTTCCGCCGACAAATAACGGAATTTTTAACTTACGAAATAACTTATCGCAAATTGATAGTGCCTCCTGGCGATACTGAGCAACATTATATTCCTGACTTGGATCAATCGAGCTTAAAAGATGATGTTTGATTTTTCTTCTTTGTTCGCCTGATACCTTAGAAGTAAGAATATTCATCTTGCGATACACCTGCATGGAATCACAAGAAATAATCTCGGCATTAATCTTTTTGGCCAGACTTATAGCTACGGCAGATTTACCTATACCGGTAGGCCCCAGGAGAAAAACTATTTTCTTTTTTAGCATAAACTACTGCGGACAGACTTTGGTTGGAAAGCCTTCCTGCGCAAGCTTGCTTTCCAATTCTAGCGCTTCCTTCTCTGTTTTGAATCTACCTACCTTAACCCGGAAACCAGCACCGAAACTTTCTACATAAGCAGAATGCCCCTTGGCTGACAATGTTTCTTTAAAATTATTAGCGTTAGCGCTGCTAGTAAAAAATCCTACCTGCACAGAATACTCACTCAAATCATTTATATTTACCGGGATATTTACCAGCGGAATTCCTTTAGTTGATCTTAATTCCGGGCTTAAGGGAAAATCCTGCTTAAGTTTAAACCAATAGCTATTACTTTTTTGATGATTACCTTTTTTAAGTTCAAGCTGGCTTAAACGATACAATACCGCTGGTTTCTGGCTACTATTAGAATCATCTACAATTAGCTTATTATAAACATCTTCTGCCTGCTGAAATTGTCCGGAAACTAAATAAGTATCGCCTAATCCTAAACTTGCCACTTCTTTAAATTTACTATTAGAATTATTCAAAATCCGCCGGAAACAATTCTGCGCCAAATCAATTTTTGATTCTTTAAGATAGCTTAAGCCTAAGATATAATTCAATTCATCCATGTTACTCAAATGCATCCGCTCGACTTCCGCCTGACCTTCAAATATCACGCGGCGGTAATTACCCTGCAAAAAATCAATTTTTAAAACCTCCATATCTAATGCCCAGCACAATCCCGGAAAAGCGCAACAAATAAAAATAACTAAACAAAACCTAATTTTTTGCATCCGTCCCCCCACTCTTTAGCCCCTTAGAGATGCATCTTTGTAAATCCAGGATTTTTTTGTGCCGCTTATTTACTTCTTCCAATTTAAGTTCAATCATTTTGGCAGCTTCAGTACCAGGCCGCGTGGAATATTTAAAAATATAAGCAGCATTAAATCCGGCTTCTTTAACTAAAGAATAGGTTTCCTTAAATTCTTCGATTGTTTCCGTAGGAAATCCAACAATGATATCCGTAGTTAACAAACCACCTTTAACAATTTTACGATAAGAATCAATTAAAGCCAAGTAATCTTTTACCTTATACCCCCGGTTCATCAATTTTAGTATTCTATCTGAACCGGATTGCAAAGGCAAATGTAGGCGTTTAGCTAGCTTATCTAAATCCCTTATAGCTTTAAAAAACTCAATACTGGCATCCTTAGGATGAGAGGTAAAAAAATCGATTTCCTTTAATCTACTAAGCCCATTAACCCGTTCCAACAATTTGGTAAAATTAACTCGGCCATCCTGATAGGCATTAACATTTTGCCCTAACAAAGTTACTTTTGTAATCCCTCCATCGATTGCTTTACGAATTTCATCCAAAATGTTTTTGTGCTTGCGATGGCGTAAGGCACCGCGCACATAAGGCACAATACAATATGAACAAAAATTAGAACACCCCTCAGAAATAACTACATAAGCATGATTTTTATCTTGGAAGAAATCAGTATGATAGATCTCTTCCGGGCGCAAAGTGCCATCTGTTTCCCAAATCTTACGTTCCAATAAGCTTTTAACATTAAACTTATTCAGAATATCCGGAAGTTTATGAATATCCTGCGGCCCTACGACAAAACTAATACTGGAATCGCGCTGAAAGGCGCGTTCCCGATAATTCTGCGCCATACATCCGACTAAACCGATAATTTTTGAGCCTTTATAGCTGCCAATTAAGCTCCAAACCCTGTCTTCAGCATGTTTACGCACTGAACAGGTATTAAAAATAATTATGTCTGCATTATGATCATCAGCACAAATTCTGTAGCCGGCTTTCTGAAGCAACCCACAGATTACCTCAGAATCCCTAACATTCATTTGACATCCGAAGGTAACAATGTAGAGACGCTTGCCCTTTCCGTCGTAAGTATCTGGTTTTCCTGCACTTGCCATTTTATCCTCGCTCCCTCGTAAAGGCTTTTGTAGGGCTCAAAAAGCTCAAAGCTCTTTATCCCCCCGTTATCTATCTTAATGCTCCGAAAAAGCATCCTGAGCAGCCCTTTCTTGCTCACAAGATCCATTCTCTCGTTGATGCTCTGGAAATGATTCACCACATCTTTAATCATCCTCAAATATTCATCGTTCCTCTCCCGCTCAATCAGGGAAAGCTCAAGCTTCCTTATCTTTCCCTTGATTTCCTTTTCCTCATCCCTCAAAGGGATAATCTGCTTTTTGTATGCCTCAATCGCAAGCAATCCCTCTGTAAATATCCCGCTTAACCTCCCCTGCTTTATAATATTCTCCTCAAGCTTAAGCTTCGCCTCCCCCAATTGCTTTTCTGAATCCTCTGAATGGGAATGGGAGCTGCTCTTCACGAGATTGAATAATCTTGCGTCATCAATATCCTGATCGAATATAACTGAAATAATACTGTAAACCTCTATCTCTATATCCTCAGCCCTTGCGTAAGAATTCAGGCAGTTAATATCATAGACCTGCCGCGCACTGCATCTGTAATATCTTCTTTTTGATTTTGTTTTCTTATTCTCTCTTGTGGCAGTATTCATGCACCCCTGAAAGTTGTTGTCGCATCTCGCGCAGGAAACAATTCCTGTCAAAGGATATTCATTCGAGTTGCACTTTCTTACCACCCCTTTTCTCGCAAGAGCCATCTTTTTCTGGACAGCGTCAAAATCATCCTGATAGATTATCGCCTCATGCCTTCCCTTGACAATTATAACCTTCGAGGGATCATTCCTGACATACTTGCAGCCTTTCAGTGTTTTCTGCTTCTTGTCATAGTGATGCCTGTTCCAGACTAATTTTCCCAAGTAAATCTGGTTCTTGAGAATATCGCAGATAAGCTTTGTGTTGAATCTTCCGCCGCTTCGTGTCTTGTATTCCTTCCTGTAAAGATAGCCTGCGACCTGCTGCGTGCTCTGGCCTGCAAGATACATTGTGTAAGCCAGCTTAACAATATCAGCCTCTTCCTTCACAACCTCAAGAAGTTTCTTCTCCTTGTTATAGTAATAGCCATAGGGGGAATATCTTGCACCCTGCCAATTGCCTCTCTGCACCCCTTTAATCATTCCAGGAAAAACTCTTTCCTTTATCCTGTTTCTTTCAAACTCGGCAAAACTTCCCAATTGCTGGAACATCATCTTGCCTGCCGAGTTGGATGTATCATAAGCCTCGGTTGCTGACTTTAAGGAAATGTCAAGCAGCTCAAGCTCCTCAACAAGATTAAGCAAATCCCTTAGATTGCGGCTGAACCTGTCAATCTTATGGACAACAACCATTTCAAACTTTTTCTTTTTCGCATCAGCAAGGA
>JAPLLZ010000039.1:1493-12921 GCA_026387265.1 Candidatus Omnitrophota bacterium | reverse complement strand
TGTAGTAATAACGAGTCTCCATTTAGCCAGTTCCGGAGGAGCCCGGCCTAAACGTTGCTCAAGCTCTGCCAATCTCTTGCTTGAAATTTCAAAATGATTATCAACAAAGCTTTCCGGATTGGTTAAATTTAATCCTTTTACCTCTATATTGGTTATCTCTTTATTCTTACCGTATTTAAGTTCGGTTTGACGGCGGGCTTGTTCAGTAACAAGTAAAGAATAGGTGTTCCGTTTTTGATCGGGAGTGCATTGATCTAAATCTTCTAAGGAGACGAAATTGTATTTTTTAACGATTTCATAAAGCGCATCTATAAAAATATCTAAATGCTTCTTATCGCCATCGCTTAAGGCCAAATGGGAATCTTTTATCTTGTTCTTAAGCTCACCTTGCGTATGACGGGATAATAAAATCGGGTCGCCCAACATCTGTTCATATAAATCTTCTATAGCTTTGGAAAGAAAAATATTGTAATAAATAGCCGGCAAATAAAACTTGGTCCAGATAAGTTCCGGCGGCGCCTGCTGCCGGTAATATTGTTCGAATATCTCCTTTGCCTGTTTGATCTTAGCCGTTAAGACCAATCCAGATATATATTCTAATTGCTTTCGATTAACTTCTACATGAGTTACCCCGGGTAATCTTTTACCAATAGGATTGATGTCGAAATATTTATTAAATTCAGATTCGACCAGCATCATCCGCTCTATTTGGGCGTCATAATAAGGCTGAATTTCCTTAAATAATTCCCTTTTATAAATAGCTGGCTTATAAAAATTATAATTACAGGTTAAACTATCAACTGCCAAAGAAACTATTTTCTCCACCCCATTTTTAATAATAATCCCATACTTCTCCATAATATTAGGGTCTTTATCCAATATTCCCAGGCTCCACATGTTTTTCTGTAATTCAAAATACTTATAGATGAGCGCTTTTGCTTCTTTAAGCCTGTCTTGTTTAAGAAGCAGCTCTAACCTTTCTCTTAAGGGTTCTGCCTGGCTTTGGATCAAAACATTTTTTAAGACTTGCTTGCCTTGACGCCCCTGAACCACAATATTGTAATCTTCGATATTTAATATAATCCCGGGAATAAGAATTTCCCCACCCTTAGGATAAAGAACCTTTCTGTAAAATGGCCCTATTTCATTCACAAAAGATTCTTCATCGATAGGAGATTTTATCACTAAGCCGCCTTCCACAAAAAAGACGTCAAATGCTGTCCCTTCGACTTTTTTAGAATAAGGAAGTTCTTTGCCGGCATACGCTGAGAGAACCTCTAAAACATACTTAGACTCCATTGATTCCAGCTGTTCTTCAAGCAAGTAAGGATTGATACCTAATTCCCTAAAAGTCTCCAAGTTATTTAAGGCAGTAATGGTTCCGGATTTACCCAGGACAAAAATAGACTCCCAGCGCCTTTGGCTGGTCAATTGAAACTTTGCTGTATCTTTATTTTGATATATACATATATCCTCAAGGCGCTTTCTGGCGTTGAATTTATCCACATAGTTATCGATTTCCTGGTTAGAAGTCTCCCTACCCTTCTCTATCCTTGTCCGGTTTTTAAACCTATCGATAGCGCGCGCTAACCTTACATCAAAATCAGCATCGATAAATACTGTTTCGTCATATAAATTGGCTAAAGAATGTTCTTTTGGAACTTCCGTATAATCATACAGTGCCAAAATACCTTCCACGATAAAAATACCCGGTTTAGATTTTGTATATTCTTTTGCATCCCAGGGTTTTGCCACATAACTGCCCTGCTCATCAAGATAACCTTCCCTAATAAGCTGTGTCCGGCTACTGGCAATTATTTCTCCTGTTGCGGGCTTTACCATTGGCTTTATTGCCTGCCCGGAAGAATCTAATACTATCAAGCTTCTTTTGCCTTCTCGATAATAGCCGATAAGATGAGCAGTATCACGGATAATCAATAAAACTTCTCCATCCTGTTGGTTACCTTTTATTACGCGTATAGGAGTTTCTCCGATAGTAACATAACTACCTCTTGCAATAATTTCATTACAACGCTCAAGCACAAATTGCGGGTTTCCATCTGTTCCCTCTACTACAGTAGCCTTAAGACTACTGCCGCTATAGACTACAATCTCACCGGATTCATTCATTCCGATTTTTACCCTGCCGGCAGCTGTTTGATCATATACCGGTTTTAACAAATCTTGCCCTTCGATAAAAAGTTTAATGGAGGAAATAAATTTATCTACTTCGAACTTATCGAATAAGTTTTCGCTGGTTCTGCCGGCCGCAGGATCATGCTTTCTGTCTGAACGTTGAAGAAGCCAATCATCAAAATGCGCCACCTTAGCTTCCACAGTCTGCCCTAATTCCCGTGCGATTGCCTCTGCAGCAGCAGTCTTACCGGAGCTGGCACTTCCACTTATTCCGATAACTACCGGTAGATTTAATCTTTTTTTATCTTTGTATATCTTTAAAGACTCCCTTAATAACCTTTCTTTTTCATCCCCTTCGGTAGAAGCCTCGCCTGCTAACCTCAGCCTTTGATTTTCAACGATCACATTATACTTTTCTATCAATTCTTTAACTAAAGAAGAGGCTTCCGTAGAAACTAATTTTTGTCCAGCAAGCGCTTTCTTCCTAGGTAAAATAAAAACAGAATTGGGCTTTATCATTTTCTTACTATTAAAGAAGCATTCTGTATCTTTTTTTGCCTCATCATTAATATCACTTAAACCTTTGGTAATATGGCTGATAAGCTCATGGTAGAGAATTTTTAGTTGTAACCGTTCTAAAGTGAGACCTTCTTTAGCGCAGTCTTCAGCAGAAATATTGAAGAAATACGGATGGATATAAACAATGTGGTTTTCAATATCACAGGCAGCGACGTTACCTTTGGTAAGATTTGAGTCTGTAGTAATAACGAGTCTCCATTTAGCCAGTTCCGGAGGAGCCCGGCCTAAACGTTGCTCAAGCTCTGCCAATCTCTTGCTTGAAATTTCAAAATGATTGTCAACAAAGCTTTCCGGATTGGTTGAATCTAATCCTTTTACCTCTATATTGGTTAAGGTTTTGTTTTTACCGAATTCCCGCTCTTCCTGTTCTTGAAAGGCAACAGGAACTAGAAGATAAAATGGAGACCTCTCGGATTCTATTTTATGTTTATTAATTAATAGGTCTTTTGGGGATAAAAATTGTTGTTGTGGATTATCTTTAGCAGAGAACATGCTTATTTTCATATGCATATAAGGGCACTGTTCGCACTTTATATCCTGATAAGCACATAACTTATTTATTAGATTCACGATATAAGTTTCAGGTAATTCAAAGACAGCAAGATATTCCCGGATTTCGTTTTCCGCTACCCAAAACTTAGATGCGCTAATGGCATCATCAAACAGCTGCGCCAACCTCTTGGTGATTGCCTCTGTTATGATTTCATTATCAGAAAAACCTGCAATCGACCCGACTAATCTTTTCAAAATGTTGCAGTTCGCTAGTCTGTTTTTCATAAACTTGCTTAATTGCAATATTTTTTGCCGGCTAACCAAGCTCAAATGCTGATATTGCCTATCCATCTCTGCCTCAAAACCGAAGGCCTCTGCTATTTTTTTGAGTAATTCAAAGTTCACATCGACGGTCGCATTTAAACTGAATCTCCTTGTCTGTACTGTTTCTCCCAGATAGGTATCCGCATATTCAGCCATACTTTCGAAACCATAATCATAGAATTGCACATAACCATACTCATTCAAAATTGATAAATAATTAACTAGATTAATAACCGCACCCATATTCACTGGTATGCGACCTTCAGAAAATTTATCCAAAGTTTCATTTAATACGGGAACTACCACGCTTTTATCAATATCCGCGTATCCTGAAAAGATAGTCTCCAGGTCTGAAGGACATAACTCCTCAGTAATTTCCACGATATCAACATAAGACTCATGCAACTGAGAAAGTTTCTTTGGGTCAGGCCAATATTCTTTTCTAAACTGCTCCGGTGAAATAACGGCCCAATCCTTGTCTATAATGGCGCAATTGCGTCTAGCCCTTAAAGAACCGTAAACTTCAAAAATTTCTCCATACCTTTTCTCAATAATTACCTGTCCCGGAAGATCATCGTATAATTCATTGTGGCGGTAAAGCAAAATCTCTCCTTTTGCAAACGGGGGCTGACTTAAAGCATCCAAATGTATAAAAGTAACCACACCGTTTAAATCCTGGGAAAATACCGGCATTGACCGGGCATCGGCAAGCATCTGTTCGGAAAAATCGCACATCCGGTATTGCAATCTGGAAAAGTAACCTTTCTGACTCTCCTCATCTAGACACCGGAAAGCCCGGATAAAATTAATCGCGTTTTGGGCATTTCCAATACCTATCTCCAGCACAATAATTTCCTCCGGCAGGCAACCTCGTTCATCTAATGATAATAAGTGCTGGTAGAATTCTTTAGCATCAATCTCCGGCACAAACGCATCAGCGGATACCGCCGTAACAAAATCCTTGAGCGCACGCGCACCTTTCGTCTGGTAATATAAATTATTTAAAAAAGCGTAGATATCACCTATTGGTCTTGCCGTATCATCCAAATTAATAACATCTTTACCCGTAGTTACTCCTGTGACTAAATTACAATCGGAGCGGAAAAATTCCTCCGCATCCACCATCGCCAGAGAATCATCCAACCCTTTGGCAATATGGCTATCATTCTCATTATTCTGTGCCTGATTTTTTTCAATCGGAGCAAAAGCAAGCAATTCTCTTTCGTAGGTGAGTTGTGAACGCACAATACCACCAGCTAGCTCCCGAGCTTCCGGCTCACTTATTCCTAAAATAAATAATTCTTCCTGTGCGCCCCGGCGAACAGCAGAAATAAAAATATCATTGCCTGCTTCATCCAAAACCCCTTTACCCAATTTCTCGGAAACACCGGAAACCAAAACAACATGTCTGACAAAATCTTCATCTTTATAAGCAAAAATAAATGCCGCAACAGCTTGGCCGATTTCCCGTCCCGCTTCTTCAATTAAAGCAATAGCCCTGGGATTACCGTGCTGCTTTGCTTCCTCAGTGGTGCCTACAAGAGTAAAACCTTCTTTCTGAAAACGTTTATCAAGATTAGGACCAGAAAGCGTGTCTTCAAGATCACCCTTAAGATTAGCCCCGGCATCATTTTTAGGATGATCGCCCAAAGTTTGTTTTCCAGTATAAGTATAAGCGCCTTTTGATCTCTCATAAAAAACAGGAAGGTTGCTGCTAGGGACCAAATTGTGCCCTAACTCCTTTATCTCTCCCTGCAAGCCATAATAAGGCTTACCTGCCCTGGCAACAGTAGCATTAATTCCGGTACCAATAATCATCGCCGTACCCGCGCTATATTTATGCAACACTCCCCGGACAGAAAATTCACCCAACACCGCAGCCTCACAATCATTATAAATCTCAACCGGAATCTCTAGTCCATACTGATCTTTTAAAAGCTTCTCTAATGCCTCCTTTAAAGGATAATGGTCAAACGGTAAATTGGGAGCAGCAAATGGCGTTCCAGCTACCCCTTGTTCATAATCCACTGGCCCGGCAAAAGCCACGCCAATTTTCTGTAGCCGCTTAAACTCAATACCTCCTGCCTTTAAAACATCATCTAACTGCTCAAGAAAAGCAGGCAATATTTCTTCAGGCCTAGATTCTTTAGCGATATAACCAAAGCGTTCTTGCCACTTAATATCCTTTGCTGTTGCCACTATCTCTCCCTTAGAATTTACTGCTCCTATACCTAGCTTAGTTCCGCCTATACTAAAAGCAATGTTTAACGGCTCATCAGAAACCCCGTATTGTTCTATTTGCTGGTTAGAAATAGAAGCAACAGCTGGAGGGCACGAATTCTTAACTGGCTCATCTTTACTATTGCCAAACAATACACCTTGAGAAAATAAAGATTGTTGCTGAGGAATTGCTGCAGATAATAAATAAAGTAACCTGGAAATAGATATCTTTTTTGCTTCCCGGTAATAAATCGGGGCACCGCGTACTTTATTGGTACTTAACCAATTCAATAATGCGGATTTCATATTAAGATTTTCAGTCACCGGCCAGATAGATAATTCTTTTATCGGCTCAAGAGTAACATTTATCTCACCCAACAATATTCGGGGGAATATTTTACTAAGGTAATCATTAATGAATTGATCTCGAATAACATAATAAACGCCAGGCCCCTTATTGTCTCCTATGCGCTCCTGCACCCATAGCCAGGTTTTTTTACTTAATGGCCCTTGGACACCTAGACTATCAAAGAGCTGTTTAAATAACCCCTTAAGCTGCGCTTCAATATCCCTACTTCCGTAATTAAGATTATACTGGTTAATTTTTTTGATCATTTGAGTAAGAGGCAGTCTTATTAAATTACCCCAGGCATTATTTCTTTCCTTCTTCATATCATCGTATTTATATTGAAAGATCCCTGGATTATCTTTCTGCCAAGTTTCATAAGTCTGGGAAAATATCTTGCCGCCTCTACCTAAAGTTAAATCAATATTATCGCTTTGACCAAGATAAATATGGGCGAATTTTATCTGTCCGTCATCATCCCGGAATTTTATTTTCAAAAATATATTATCGCCATCTATTTTGTACTGAATATTCTTGGCATAAGGCATGAATGCTTTAATGACGACAGGGGCTTTCCCATGGTAGCTGGTTAAAACCTCTAGTTTTTCATCACCGATAATTCTGCTGGACTCAAAAAACTTTTCATTAATTTCCCGCAATTTAAGTTTTAAAAGATTAAAACGGAAAGGAAGCTTTTCTAATAAAACTTCTGACATATGCTGCTCTTCTGCCAGATGACGCATATTTGGAAAATACACGGTTTCTTTTGTCAGCAATCGGCATATCTCTTTAATGAAAGTTACGGGATCATTAAGCGCCGGATTATTTAATACCATTTCATAGCGCGGGAATAGGCCCATACGGGTATTAGCTACTTTACGCAGATATTTAACTAATTCATCAGCTTTACGGGGGTGCTCATTCCGCAGCTTCATCATTCCATCAATATTCACATTAATCAAAGTAAACAATTCTCTTAGGGCAGGATCAATATCCGGAATAATAGTTTGCAACTTAATATCGGTGAGTTCGTGCTTAACACCAAGATAGAGGAAATCTTCATTCTCAAAACAACGCCAATCTAAAATAATTTCATATTTATTATCACTGAGACGATGAAAGGTTGCGGATTTATAGGTAGGCAGGACAACGGACACTAAAATATCAAAATCGTTTTCCCGGAAAAAGTTTTCTGCCAGAAGTTTTCTTTTTACTAAATTCAATTTATAATTTATTTCCTGCGCATACCCCACAGGTAAACCCAAATCGGATTGATAATTACGAAAAATACTTTTCTCTGCTGTTAATTTACCAAATTCACCTTTAGCTAAAGATTGGGGCTTTTTATCCCACGTTTTAAATACAAACCCATCACTACCGCCCAATATCTTTTTAGTCTCTTGAAGCTGTTGTTCGGGAGCATTACTAACTGCGATAATAACATCAAATTTCTTACCCTCGAGTTTTTCTATTTTCTTGTTTATTACTCTTTCGATATAATCGTTGCGATTTCTTTCAAAATGACTTGTAAAGAATGTTAATCTGCGTCTCTTTTCTTCCTGCCTCACTAGTGCTAATGTAGATTCAGAACAAAGAAAATCTTTTATTTCAGAAAGAGTAAATATTGCAGATACTCCTCCGGACTGAGTTAGCTTTATCCTGGAGAAAATCTCCGGCCTATTCTCAATAAACTTATTTATCGCCTCAACTACAAACCCGCTATCAGCTTCTCCGAAATAAACTAAATTTCTTATCTGGCTAAATCTTGGATAACGTATAAGCGCTTTGAGATGGGACATCTGAGACGAATCTTTTCCTATTACCTGCTGATAGAGCTTGCGTAAAGTAAGGCGAAATTTAAATTCAAAAACTGTATTGCTGCTTACCGCATCAAACTCTTTTACCACTACTCCGTCTGCGCCATAAACAATTTGATTAGTTTTCTCTAAGTTACCCAGGCTGATGGCTTCCAGTGTAGCCCCTCTCTTAATCGCTATTTCATAAAGCCCGGAAATCTGCCCGGCTAGTCCTAAAACTACGCTATTTTCCTTATTACCGCCGGAAACAGCCTTCGACATTGCTATTACTGCATTATAAACAGAACTATGGATTAAATCGCTGGATTTACCGGTATACGCAACCAGGGCTCTTATTTTGCTCTGTAATCTTTTAAACGAGAAATTCTTCGCTTTAAATTTACTAATATTTAATAATGCTTTATCTATCTCTCCTTCTTTAAGCGCATCAATGATAAATTCAGATCTCTGTGGACTAACCGGTGAATCAACCACATCCGTGCCGTTATCAGCTTCCTTTACTGTTACACCAAGGTCAGTCTTTTTATTAGACTCAATAAGAATATCCAGGAGTAATTTCACTCTCTCTGCGCCGCTAGGAATACAGAAAACAGTATTTGGATGATGATCAAGGCCCGCCAAATCGATAAAAATGGCTTCGGACAAATCTTCAAATATAGCTTGTTCATTTAAGATAACAATCTCCCGCTGCATTATGCTTAAAGCACTTAAAAGAACAGCCAAAGCCCTGCCCTGAGAATTAGGGGTTATATATACATTAGAAGTATCTTGAACAATATTCAACCTGGAGAATTCCGGATGCTTCTTAACATCATTATTAAACACATCAATCAGCCTTTTTGCCAACCACTGAGGAAGACAAGACTTGCCTTTCCCTATGGCTAAAGTGGAATAGATTAAGCCCTCTGCAATCTCACAATCTTTATAAGCCTGCTTAAATGAACGAAAACCTAACTTATCAAAAGAGATCTCAACGGCCTTCCTTAATACATCCCTGGAAATCACCTCCGGCCTAAAATTAAAGTTATCCGGATATATCTTTGCGCCTGCAGGATCAACCAAGATCAAGTTACAAAGCATATCTTCCTGTGTATGCAAATCCAGTTTCTTTTTAAATTCCTCAAGGCTAAGACTACTAAACACTACTAACTTTACCCCTGACATAAGCAGGGCTTTAACCCTGCGCCTTATTTCTAAAGGTATCCATCCATCTCTCCCAACCAAAACTCCATCCCTAAGCACTACCAGCTTAATAGCCCTTTCTTTAAACGTATCCTCTAATGTTTTTAATGCCGAGGGCTTGAATCTTATAGGCTGTATCTTATGCTTAGCTAAGTCCAATTTAAGATTTTTGTCTCTGCCTCCTTTAAACCCAAGCCCCTGGTAGAAAACTCTTCTATCGGAAACACAACCGGATATTTCCAATTTGGCCATTTCTTTAACTTTAGCTACCGCCATAGCCATCAAAATCAGCGCCCGATTGATCTCTTCAAGCTCATACCCGCGCCCCGTAAATACCTGCTCGATATAAACAACCTTATCATCATAATTAAATACAAGATCAACAGAACCTAGCTTGTTCAGAATATCACCCTTAGTTTCATATGCCGCTATATTCAATCCATTTTTGTTATCCCTAACTGATTCTTCCATCTTGAAAATAAATTCGCTCTCTCCTTCAGCCGCAAATTTCATTTCCTTGTTTCTTAAAAATGCTATCGCCATAAGCTCAGGATAATCAACCAGGATAGCCTCAAAAAACTCATTTAAATGCTCTGGGTTATTCCCAAGACCTGCAATAATATATTTTAAATAAAACCCGTCAACGTATCCTTCTATATTGTCGCCGAATTCCCTCGTAATACGCGATAATTCAATAATCCATTGAGAAATCTTTCCGCATAATATATTTCCTATAACACCATCCACGATCTCAATAAAATCGCTCTTTTTTAAAAAACCCGAAATTCTATCAATAAGGCTCTGGTTATTAATTAAAGTCATAATGGAGATACGGGTCGCCCATCCCTCATTTTCTCCTTTATAAGCATGCAGGATAAAATCGTGATAGGCAACAAAACAGGCGTAAGCCAAAGGAACAAGATCGGTTAAAAGGATTACCTGCATATGGATGGTTTTAGCTGATGAGTCATGCCAAATAGTAGGCTTACTAATTGTTGCAGGTTCAACAATGATATTTATTTCTAAAGGCGGTCCGGTAATATAGTGGGATACAAAACCGCAGATTTCTTTAAACTTTGCCTGATATTTTTCTTCTAATCCTGTAAGATTAACTTCAAAATCATTTCTACCCCGGATAACCGCTTTTCCTAAGTCAATAGCTTTAAAACCGGCGAGCTCTTGCGGGATAGAAACAACGCGGTCGGGAAATGGCTGAACATTATTATTACCTTCAGGAAGCATAGTTTTGCCAATAGAATCTATTAAGTCATTAATATAATTTTCATCTACATCCGCACAGGGAGACAACCATTCTTCTGAGCGAGCCACAAAAACTCCGTCAATATTTATATCATTATTTAGAAATACGCTCGCAATAAGATTTAACTGACTAGTTATTTCATCCCTATCCATGTGGTATGCTCCACCTGGCAGCATGGCTCCCAGAGAAAAATAATCCAGGCAAAATGTTACTAGGACAGAACCGCCGCTAAGAAGAATTTCTTCTACTATTCCGTCCTTCTTCTTCAACCAACTATCTTTATGTGCCCAGAGAACTTTATAGCCTAACTCCTGCGCATAATTCACCCAATTACCTTCATCCAGACTAATTATCTTCCTGAAAATCTTCCAAAACCATTGAGGATATTTATCACTATGAGCATCAAAACTTACAATAACCCTGCCATTACCTTCTTTTTCTAAATAGCTTAATATCTCTTCATGTGTGTCAAAAACAAAAAACTTGTTATTTGTAGGCATAGCTGCAGGGGCCAAATGATCGCCATTAACGCTACCTGAAATTTCCTTCCCGCAAAAATCAGCACAATCTCTCTTCCCACTCCTTTTACTAATACTCCTGATTATCTCAACCGGCACCTGCTCAGGAATACTCTTGGCAAAATATTCAAATAGCTCTTCATTATTAAATATCTTGGAAGGATCAAGCATTAAAGGCAGATCAGTAATTATGCGACTGATAAGTTGCGTTATCATTACATTCTTAGTTTCCTCTTTCAACAATCCCAGTTCTTCAATTACAGCCTTGAATATTTTAGGGGTTACCAGAAATGTGTTTTGCAAATCTGCCTCCGCACTAAAAGTAGATGACCATATAAAGCGTTTTTTGCTTTGTGGCTGAACAAGCTCATCAATAACCATGGCCGCATAACTACTATGGACATCCAAAAGTTTAATCATCCCGGAGGCATATTCTTTTATAATAAATCTATTCAAAAGAGGCACAACATCCAGGATCCATAGAAATTCATCGATAGAGCTTAAAATATCTTTTATGATTATTTCCGATATATTTTGGCCGTGTTTCAATCCC
>JAPLLZ010000039.1:0-1393 GCA_026387265.1 Candidatus Omnitrophota bacterium | reverse complement strand
TTCTGACAAAAAGACAAATTTTCTACCTTAGTTTTCAATCCTAAAAGGGTCTTTTTTATACCAACCAGACTGGTTCCGATCGAATTAATCCTTTCTTTAACTCTGTTGACTTGTTCCTCGCTGGAATCCGGAAACTCCAATTCCTGATTCTCCTCGATAATATCTTCTATATTAACGCCCCTTAACCATTCAGGTAGATAATAACCAACGCGACTATCACCATCCACTAAACCCGCTATCCGCAATATCCTTAATTCCCGCTGTATCGTACTTAATGAATCGTTACCACCTCTTTTGCCGGCCATTTCTTTAGATTTCCTGGGATTATCGCTAAAGATTTTGTTAACACACATGTAACGCAATAAGGTTGCCGGCGCACCCTTAGAAATTTCAAACTTATCAGGTTGGCATAGAACACCGATAGAATAAGCAAACCTTATAGCGGCCTCTTTAATACACTCAACATTTACACTCCCTATAGCATAGCTTAAATACTCCTCGGACACGCAGCGGCCATAATAAACAACAAGAAAACTTTTATCCAGCCTGTAATGTATATCGCTTTTTTTGCACCTAGTGCCAAATAAATTAGCAGTAGCAGAAACAATTATTTCAGGCTCCAGATAGTTATTTGGAAAATTACAAGGTTTCTTCCAAACGAAAAAATTAACATCTTCTCCCGTTTCTATCTGAAGCAATGTTCCTTCTTCTTCCGGCGTAAAATAATGTTCAGTTGAATCAGATACATTTATATAACACCCATTCCTTTTATTATTAATATCTCTTTTGTAAATCACGTCTAAACCGGAGGCAGGCCTTTTCAAGTTTACGAACCTATTCAATTCTTCTATCTTTGCCTTGGCCGCATTGCTAACAACAGGATTCAGATTGGATACCATTTTAAGAAGATAATCCGCATTGGAATAACTAAAGAGATAAACTGCCTTAATAGCGGCTAAAGCTTCTTTTTCTTCGCTGCTAGCTACTTCATAATCAACAACCCACCCTAAGCTTTTCTTAACTTTGCTGCTAAGGCAAGAATGGAGATAAGAAGATAAACTACCTTGCTGTTCTGGCAATAACCACCAAGTCCCTTCGCCTAAGCTGCTGGATTTTATCAGTATCGCTCCCTCTTTTTTTTCTACAATCTTATTGTATTCTGACAACAATTCCTCTAGTGAGCAGGTATGGAAAGGCTCGGAATCATCTAGGGCTTTGATAAACACGGCGACTTCAAAAAATTTAAAATCACCCTGGGCTTTTTCATCTTCTATAGGATCAAACTGTCGGTCTGATATCGCTCCAAAGATTCCATTTGCGGCAGCGTTTATGCGGGGCAATAAACCTGGCAGGCACTTAATATTGCCGGGATTATTCTGTATTCTTAAATTTT
>JAPLLZ010000055.1 GCA_026387265.1 Candidatus Omnitrophota bacterium | reverse complement strand
CTTCCTATAATATATCTTATGTTAACTTGTCTATCTTAGCTAAGTAATTATAACCCTATGAGGGGCAGCGTATTATTAAAGCCTGTTTTTAAGCTGTGGAAAAGCCATTTCTTTTTTACTTAAACTTACCGCCTTATTTTATTCGTAGCAAACCTAGGCAGAATCCTATACAGGATTCCTGGAATTTTTTGCCTTTAATTGAAGATTTTATTTAGTGGGTTAAATCTGTAATTGCGGGATGAATCGACCCCTCTCCGAAGCGATTATTTATGCGGTCTAGAGCCTGAATAAGCCCCTCCCTGCGGATTTCTTCCCTAAGTAAAGGCTGGTAACTGCCTTTGGAAAGGCTACTGCAGGTGACCCCAATTGCCCGAATTCTGTGGTTTTTAAACCGGGATTTAGCCATTGTCTTAACAGCTCTTTGGTATATCTCATAACCATCGTTAGTTGTCAATTGGTATGTTTTTTGAGCCCCAAAACTGCCAATTTCCGGGCCGTTTAGCCAAAGATGCACAGTTGCACTAGTCAGTTTTTGTTGCCTAAGTCTGGTAGCAACCATTTCAGATAACAACCTAATCCATGCCCGGATAACCTGGGGGTTTATTTGAGCCATAGGTAAAGTATATGAATGGCTAATGGACTTAGGCATTTCATTAAACTTACCGGGATTTTCATCAACATTATCAGAGTTATGATAACTCTGGCTAAAAAATCCCGGTAAGTTTAGGTATAAATCCCAACAGCTTTTAAGCCCGCTAGCGATAAAACCAACACCAGTTTTACCACCCATACCGCAAAGCTTATCCAGCGAAGTTTGCCTTAAAATCTGTTCAAAGTTAGAATCATCAATTAAAGTTAGGCCATCTGGTTTGTTTAATTTGGAGGCCAGCTTAGCCAAAAGCCAAGTCTTGGCAATCCCTACTGAAGCAGTAATGTTAAAGTTTGCATAGATCTGCTCTTTGATTTTTTTAGCTAAATTTAAAGGATCCGGGTAACCAGTAAGCTCTAACTGAAACTCATCAATTGAGGCATAATTTAGGGGTAAATCATATTCTTTTAGCAGCTCAAATATCTGCTCCGAAGTCCAGATATACTTAGCCTGATCTGCTGCTACAAACTCCAGCTGCGGGCATAAACTAAAAGCCTCCCGGGAAGACATCCCGGAATGAATCCCTAAAGCTTTGGCCGCATAGCTTGCTGCACAAACAACCGTATGCATTTTGTTACCCCGAGAGCCAATAATTAAAGGTTTACCTTTAAGCCTAGGGTTAATTGCTTGCTCAATTGAGGCAAAAAAAGCATCCATATCTATATGTAATATCATATCTAATTTCTAATTTAAAATCCTAAATCCTAAACTCTAAATCCTAAACAAACCCTAAATCCGAAACTTAAAACATTAAAACTAATATTTGGGCTTTGAGTTTATAGTTTCGAGTTTGTTTAGAGTTTAGGATTTCAGATTTAGGATTTCCACCGAGCTACTCTATCATTTTATCAATCTGCCAGCGGAAGGTAGAATTATTAAATGAAATCTGATACATTTGTCCTGCGCACAACACGGAAAAATAGTTAACCAAAGCCTGGCCTAAACGCTCCTGCCAATTATAAGTGATCGTTTCAATCTGATATTCTTTATTATTCCAGGTAAAACTTTTAGGGAATATTTTAGCGTTTTTAAAAAATACCAAAACCTCAATCCGTTCATTTAACGCATCCGGATTAAAACCGGCTTTCTCCGGCTCAAAGCGATCCCAACGGGCCTTAGGACTGAAACTATTCTGATTCATTTTTTAAGGGAAATTATCTTTTGCTAGGTAAGTTATAATTTAATAAATGCTGACCCTGGTAAACACCGAAGGATCTAACCTGTTCCAGTTCCCCATTTGCTTAACTAAAGATGACTGGTGATTTGCCCCTATATCACAGATATTTTTTAATTGAAGTTTTGCAATATAATAAGAACAAACTGCTCTTATTTTATGTAAATCAATAACACGATTAATTTCTTTTTCGTACATCACAAGATCCGGCCAATCTTTTCCTAATGCCCAGCTGCCGTCTCCGGTAGCCCGGATACCATTAAAACCTTTTCCCAGGGCTGATTTTTCCAATTCTGCGAAGCTTTCCATCACTTTTTGGGCAGAAAACACCCCATTCCTTAGATAGAAACTTCTGTAATCCCGGATTGATAATTGCCCTTTTTCTATATAGACATCTAAATCTTTTGCGGCTGGACGTAAATACTCGTGCGCATCTTTAACTTCTAAGGTTTCCGGAAGATTCCATAGGCAAAATTCACTATTCTCCAATCCAGTCTTAAGATAAGGAACAATAATATCCAAATATTCTTCTTCTGAGTTATAAAATAATGAGGTGTGCTGAGTTGGCGGAGTATAATTAATCATATGGAATCCTTTATAAAAATATTACTCTTTTATTCTTCATTGTCAAGCAGTTATACATATAAGGTTGACTATCTATATTAATACTTCCTTATTACCGTAATCAGCTTGCCGATTACTTTAAACTCTTCGAAAATTGGGGGATAATTTGCATTAGCCGCTTCTAAATGAAACTTACCGGCTTTACTACGCAGCCTTTTTAGGGTAACTTCATTATTATCTAACAATGCCGCAACAATATCATTGTTATTGGCATCAGGACGTTTCTTAATGATTGCTACATCGCCATCCAGGATACCAGCATCAATCATACTATCGCCCTTAACCCTTAAAGCAAAAACATCATCAAAACCTAAACGGCCCAGAAATAAATCATCAGCATCAACATAACCCTGGATTTCCTCATAAGCCAAATTCGGCTTTCCAGCCATAATCGTACCAATTATCGGAATTTTATTAAAACTTGCGCGTTGAGTTAATTCTATTGACCTTGATTTATTATTCATCCGCCTCACCAAGCCTTTCTGCATTAAAGCTTTTAAATAATCCCTAACTGTCCCGGTAGACTTAAACCCCAGATCCTCCCCTATCTCCCGAATTGTAGGAGGGAGCCTCTCCCCTACCCGTTTTCGAATAAAATTAAGCACCTTCTCCTGCTTGGGCGTTAAAAACATCTTCTCTTCCATAGTTAATATGGTACCACACAAATGTGTGGTATGTCAAGAAAAATAAAAGCTGGATAATTAAATCCAGTTTTTTATACTCATAACAAGTAATAACAAGGTTTATCTTGCTTCCAGTTGTTACCTTCTAATCCTAAAATATGCCCTAATTTCACTTTAGAAAAATTTTCTTTATACTAAATAATTTTTTCCCTTGACCAAAGGATGCATCCCTCATATCAAGTATTCCCTACTTTAGAAAAAATTTAATATAAATACCGGCAAGCAGGCAAAGCACCACTAAATACAGGCCGGTATATTTAATGCGATTAAACTCTTTTTGCAGTGAGATAAGCTCAACACGCCAATTTAATTTCTCAAAAAATTTTACTTGCATCCGCATTACCGAAACCGGATACAAATATACAAGTAAACCAACTACTATGCCAGCTATAATAAGCACTGTTGAAACAAGTATATAATTCATATCTTTTGTCCTTTCTTTGGTTATAGCTTAAGGATACCTCGAATACGATTTTTAACTTCAAATATCCCGCCAACTTCCCATATTAAAAAAACTGATAAAAACAACAAAACATAACCAATACCACCCAATAAACTAAGTTTATACTGTTGAATTACCATAATCAATGCCCATAAAGTCATGCCTAGCATAAAAACCATTGGCCACACTACAAACCAAATAGGCTTACCTTTTTTCTTCAACCAAACCGCTACTACCATTAGTGCCAAACCAGCCAAAAGCTGATTAGCTGCCCCAAAGATAGGCCAGATTGTTTTCCAGGCGGGAACAACCACCCCATGGGCATCTCTTAAGGTAATTAAAACAAGCACTGTTGGTAAAAATAACGTCACCGCTGTAGCTAAATACCGGACATTCTTATCCGGTAGTTTAAAAAATTCCTGAAAAATATACCTAGCCAGCCGGGTCGCAGTATCTAAAGTAGTTAAAATAAAGGTGGATAAAGCTAAAATACCGAAAGATCTGCCATAGTGTTCCGGAATACCAAATATTGAGAAAAATTTAGCGATACCTGCTCCATAAATTGCCAAAGGCGCTTGCTTGGTTAACGGATTATTAATATCAATCATCATGATAGTGCAGAGGGCAATTATTGCCACTAACCCTTCTACCAGCATTGCCCCATAGCCAATCGGCAAAGCACTACTCTCTTTATTAATCTGTTTGGATGAAGTCCCACTAGCCACAATTGCGTGGAATCCGCTGATTGCCCCGCAGGCTACCGTAACAAATAAAAGCGGAAACATCGGGCCGATATCTGATGCGCTCCAACCGCTAAAAGCAGGAAATTTCAAGGTCAACCCACCGAAAAGTATCCCCAAAAATCCGCCTAGAATAGAACTATACAATAAGAAACTGGAGAGATAATCTCTAGGTTGCAGAAGTATCCAAACCGGAGTAACCGAAGCAATAAAACAATAAACAATTAAAAACACAGCCCAGGTTTTCGCAGTATCGCCAAATAAAGCCGGAATATTATTTAGCGGTAGCTGCTGCCCAAGCCAAACACTAAAAAAAAGTAAAAAAACAAATACCACAGTAGACCAAAAAAGCGGCATTTTCAAACGATAAAGCGAAACACCAAAACCTATGGCCAAAAATATAAATAAAATCGAGGAAGTAGCCACTCCCCCATCAGCTTTAAAAGTAGCAGCAGTCAAATCCGTAAATACTGTAAGCACATAAATTAAAGCTAACCAGATAAAAATTAACATTAATTTATATGCCCGCTTAGACATATAAATATTAGCGATTTCAGCAATAGATTTACCGCGATTACGGACAGAAATTATGAGATTTGAAAAATCATGCACACCGCCGATAAAAATAGTACCAATAATGATCCACAACCAAACCGGCAACCAACCAAAAGCTAAACCGGCAATAATCGGCCCCAAAACCGGGCCGGCTCCGGCAATAGATGAAAAATGATGGCCAAACAGTACCGCAGTAGGCGCTGGTACATAATCTACGCCATCATACATAGTATGGGCGGGAGTTTTTTTCTTGTTGTCTAATTCAAAAACCTGAGCCAAAAATTTACCGTATTTTAGATAAGCTAACCCAAAAATCAGACAAGCAATAACAAAAATGATTGTAAACATTTATCTCTATTTTATAAAAAAATTAACGTAGATAACTGCAAATATACAAATAGCGATTAAATTTATACCCCTGAGCTTTATGTTTTTTAATTCTTTTTCCATTGAGATAGGTTCAGTACGCCAATTTGATCTTGCTGTAGATTCTATATGTATTTTTATAATTAAGGGAGAGTTTAAAATCATAAACAACCCAAATCCTATGCCCACTACAGCAAATATTGAAGAAAGCGGTAAAAGATTCATTTTCTATCCTTTCTTTAGTTATAAGTTAGTATTATATGTTTTCAACCTTGTGAAATGACAGCGCTTTTATCTTTAAAGTAACGAAACGCCATTTTTATCTTAAAAATAAATTTACTTCTTTTTCTTCTTAGCTTTTTTCTTTGGTTTCTTGCAACTTCCGCAGCTCATCTTCTGCCTCCTTTGGTTTATTCATGATACTGGTTATAAAGAGCTTGAGCATTCGTCATAGTATATTTAGGGCGGACATAACATTTATAAATATTCGACCAGACATACTCAACTTTACCGGAAAACCTATTTACCAATACCGGCATCCTACTTAGGCCCATACGCACCACTACCGGTTTTAATAATATTCCATCAGCAATAGATAATCTGCCGGGCTTACTATCTTTAATTGGTTCAGGTATATTTTTGGCCAAACAAGGAGAATAGAACAATAATGTCAAAAATATAAAAACCGCTATTCTCATATACCTAATCTATTCAATCAAAACGTATCTTTTTTAATGGGTTCAGATTGTATACAACTCTTCTGGTCTTTACTTTTTCCGTCTTTATTTCAAATGTAGCATAAAACTCAAATCGTGTAAAGCAAGAATGCTTCTGGCTTAAAACACTTAATCAACATCTGCTTCATACACCTCTTCGACTGATACCTGAATTAAACCATAACCTAAGTCCGCAATACTCCCGAAAGCTGCCCTGCTTAAATCAATAATTCTTCCTTTTTTATACATGCTAGCCGATGGGCCAAAATCATTATGGCGGACAAATACGCATTTATTGTTGACTAAATTGCATACACGATAATATTTGCCGTAATCGATTTTACGCATAGCGCAGGTTACGCCGTGTTTTTTAAATAACTCCGGTGAAGAAAGGTTGGGGTCATACCAAGAAGCTAAACCAATCTTCGGATAAGGGCCTTTAACTACAGAATCATCAACGCATCCAGCAAGAAAGAACAAGAACATCGCCGCAAAACACCCGGCTAGCCCTCTCATCTTAACATTCTAACGGCGCTTTGATTGAACCGACAGCCATCAGATACCCCCTGGCTCTTTCGGTAAGCCTGTAACGCAGCACTATATTCCAAAATGACCGACTATGATTAGGCTCAACTAAGTGCGCCATTTCATGGATAAGAACATACTTTCTAACCCACCTGGGCATCATGCCTATTTTATGGGAAATACGAATTCTCCCGGTGCGATAATTACAACAACCAAACCGGCTATTTTGACCGGTGACATATTCAATTGACTCGATTTTTAGCTCGCTATTAAAATATTCCTTATTTAATTCTTTAGCTAAATCCCGCAGGCTCTCTTTTTTATCCAACTCATTTTTAATCTTTATCTTGGCAAATTTTATTTTAAAACCATTGATAATTTCATCCAAATGCACCTGAGAAAGCAACGCCGGTGCATTGACCACAAGCAAATCATTGATTAACCTGGCGTTTACTGAACGCCTGCGCCTTTGACTGCGGATTATTTTTACTTCCATTTTACCTAACCTTGTTTATCCAAATAAATTCACATTATTTTGTTAATAGCATGCGCAAAGAAACAAATAACAAAAACACAGCAAATGTTTTCCTAATCAAAACCTCTGGCAAATTTTGAACTAAATTAGCGCCCAGCAATCCTCCTACAAAAAAACCTAAACAAATAAAACCTGCCATACCTAATTTTACATTCCCGCTTTGATAATAACGGATTGCGGCCAGTAGTCCAATTGGAGGAACCATTAAGGCAAGCGTTGTACCTTGAGCCTGCAGTTGAGTAAGTCCAAAAATAAAAACTAATGCCGGTATCAATACTAAACCACCACCAATACCCAACAAACCACTTAAGAGACCAGCAAACACTCCTAAAATAACATAAAGAATCTGAACCATCGCTACCCCTCCTGCATTTTAACTAGACCAAAAAACCCTAATAATCAATAAACCGATAATAATCATTAAAATAAATATACCGGCATAAATAATACTTTTACGCGTAGACTCTTGTGCCAAAGTTTTACACTCTTGCCTAAGAGTTTCTTTATTATAATCAATATCGCTTTCATGTATTTTCATCCAAGCCTCTAAAGGCTCCTTGCTAAAACCGGATAAGATTAAATCTTCAAAAAGCCTCTTCATTCCCAAACCTAATGTTTTATCGGTATTTCTATAAAAATTACCGTCAATATTTAAAGTCAAAACTAGTCTTGCCTCCCTTTCAGTCGGCACTTCGATTATCGGAAAAGGAGTACTACATACCCAACAGGACTGTTTGAGAGGATTGTTTTTGGCACCACAATGTAAACATTTTTTTAAATTAATTTTTACTAATGGATGACCACAATCAGGACAAGTTTGAGCCAAAAAACTAGCGCTACCAGGTTCTATCTTTAGATCTAAAACTTGCTCTTGCTTAATATTTGAGGAAGGCTGTGTTTCCCCAACTACAGAAGACAAGTTCTGTTTATCTACTGAAGAATCGAAATCCTTACTGCAAAAAGTACAGTTATAGTAAAATATTGAATTTAGCGCTTCAGGTTCTTTGAGTAATTCAACTTTTTGAACCGTTAGCTTGACGTTTTTGTGCCCGCATTTATAACTATAAACACTTAAATTATTATCCTTACTCTCTTTTTTATTCTTATTCTTTTCTTTATTTTTCTTTCTCGCATTAACAAGCCTAAGCAGATGCTTTTTTCTTTTCATATAGATACCCTGATTGTTAATTTTTTATACGTTGGGGTATAGTCAAAAACGGTTTTTTAGTTTTACCTTATGCTACCTAGATCCTCCCATGCACAAATAAATTTTCTGATTTCCTCAGATATCGCCTTAAAATTTTTACCCTCCAACAAATCTTTCCTAAATATACTAGCTCCAAAAGTTACACCACTGGCCCCACAGGTAAAATAATTTTTTAGATTTGTCGATGTAACTCCGCCACAAGCCAAAAGCTCAATCTTATTAAAAGGCCCTCTAATCTCTTTTAAATATTCCGGTCCAAAAAACTTTGCCGGAAAAACTTTAACCATTGTAGCGCCTGATTCATGTGCTTGATAGACTTCCTGAGGAGTAAGCGCCCCGGGGAATACAGGAATATCATTCTTTACGCAATAGCTTACAACCTCTTTAATTAAAACCGGCGAAACAATAAAACTGGCACCACTGTTTAAAGCAATTTTTAAGTCCTGCTGAGTAAGCACTGTTCCTGCGCCTAAAGTTAAGCGGCTGCCAGCTGTCTGCTTTGCTTTTTTAATTAAATCCGCAGCCCCGGTAGTATTCATGGTTATTTCCAAAGTCTCTAGACCCGCATCAATCACTGCCTCAATTAAAGGCTCGATAATCTCCTTTTCTACTCCCCGCAAGATACCCAGAATCGGCTTTTTCTTAAAACAAACAATATCCATATTAATCTTCTGACTCTCCAACTAAACTCTCATAATACTCCCGGTAATTTTCTTTTTTGTCACTCTCCCGCAAAGCAATCGCCGTGCGCGGATGCTCATCTAAAATTCCGGTTATCGCATAAGGAATAAAATACCCCCACTCAATTTTCTTTTGTAAAGGTATAAACTCATTAGAAATCACATCTAATATCGGACGAATATCATACTTGGGATTTTTCAGGAACCCTAGAATTAATTCCGTAGGACAGTTTCCGGCGGCCCTGCCTAAACCAAAAACAGAACCATCCACATAATTAGCATCATGAATAATTGCCTCGATAGTATTACCAAAAGCTAATTGTTGATTATTGTGCGCATGCATACCAACTTCTTTATTTTTTAAGATACTTTTTGCTTTCTTAATCAGAAACTCAGTGGTTTCTTGATACAGCGAACCGAAGCTATCAACTATATAAATAACCTGTGCCTTGGCTTCCTTTTCCAACTGCTGCAAACACTCCGTAAGCTCATTATCCAATGCCCGTGAAATAGCCATAATATTCACAGTTGTTTCATAGCCCTTATCTGCAAAATGATTAACTAGATATATCGCCTTATCCACATCTTTAACATAGGTAGCTACCCTAATCATATCTACCGGGCTATCTTTTTTAGGTAAAATATCATCTACATCTACCCGATCCACATCTACCATTACCGAAATCTTGGTTTTTGATGGAATCCCTTGAATTACCTCGCGGATATCCTGGTCATCGGAAAATTTCCACTTGCCGTATTCCTTGGGATTGAAAAGGCGTTTGGAATTCTTATAGCCAATCTCCATATAGTCAATGCCTGCTTCCGAAAGCGCCTTATAAACCTGGCGCACAAAACGCAGGTCAAAATTATGATTATTCATTAATCCGCCATCCCTAACTGTACAATCCAAAACTTTAATCTTTTCCCTAAACATTGAATCCTCCTTAATGAACGGATATCTTACGGAGTCCGTTGGACGACGTAAGCTATAGCTCTGACGAAACGTCGGAGCGTCCGCGCAATTTCGCCATCTGGCGAACACCTACGCAATTGCGCTACCTAACGCATACCGGCGCAATACTCCGCCACTTGACGGACACTTGCCCAATTCCTATCAGGGCAAGGCGCAATAAGCGCCGGGTAAACTGCCAGAAAGCGGCGTACCCGCCCTTCCTATCGGGCGGGGTATATCGCACAACATGATTTGCCCTCAATTACCAACTACGTTTGATAAAATTCCTGATTGCTGCTTTATCTTCCTCTGAAATATTATTAAAACGAGTTCCCACTCGATAGCTTCCTTTGCCTAAATCTGCGCAAGAAACGACTTCTGCGGAAATTTCCATGCGCCGAGAACGTTCCTGCCCGGTTAAAAATAAATTAATAAAATTAAACTTGATATGCAATTGAGCTCCTCTGGGAAGCTCAAACTTGGTAATCATCGCTACTCCTGAATCACTTAAATCCCGCATCAAAGCATCAATATCATCATTTAAACCAAGAAGCACCCGCAAGGAGTAAGGTTTCTCTACCCCATAGGTAAGCGAAAAAGCTACATCTGTACGCGGGGCTCTTCTACGGTTTTTATCTTTAAAATTCTCTACCATAAATTATTAATTATCCCTTTTTCTTCAGATTATCCGGTGCATTAACCGAAGTGATATTAGTAGATTGGATAATATATAATGGGTTACCCTCCTGGTCAAATTTATTATCCACACGTAATACCTTCGTAGCCACCAATTTCATCTTGATCACTGAACCATCATCCAATAAATATTGATTCCAATATTCATTCGTTTGATTAATATCAATAGGCAGAGCTTCCACTTCTTCACCGCCAAAATTAATTTTTATTTTGTTTGCCAAATTTCTCCTCCTTTTAGCTCGACGCCTTAGAGTTTAATCAACTCATAATCAATACTACCCAACCCAATGCTTTGGGCGTAACGTAACTGTATTGTTGCATCTTGCTCGGGATGAACATCCTTAAAAATATTTTTATTACATGTTTGATTGACTAAATCAAAACTTGCCTGATCAATACTTACCGGATCACAAGAAGCAAATACCCCGATATCCGGAGCAATCTGAGGATTCTCCATCCCCCAACAGTCACACTCTTTATTAATCTTAATCGCAAAATTTATAAATCCTCTCTTTTTTTTCTTATCCTTAAGCACCGCTAGGCTATACTCAACCATTTTATTTTGCACCTGGTTACCTGCATTAAAATCTATAAACATGGCCATGCTCGGACAAACCGCCAGGCAACTGGCACAACCAATACATTTTACACTATCCACTACGGACTTTTTATTAATCAGTTTGATTGCTTTTACTGGACAAATGATTTCACATTCACCACAACCAATACATTTATCAGTATAAACAACCGGAGCTACATTACAATGTTGAGCAAGTTTACCTTGCCTGGTAGCACACCCCATCCCAACATTTTTTAAAGCACCACCAAAACCGGTCAAAATATGTCCCTTAAAATGGCTGACTGCAATTAATCCATTAGCATCAATAAAAATCCGGGCGACTTTAGCACTTTTAATAAATTTTTGATTGATTTCTATAGAAGCAATGTTTTTTTCTTGGGTATCATCTGGAATAACTACATCCGCATTAGTTATCTCCTTAGTAAAACCATGCTCATGAGCTAACTTCAAATGATCGCTTGAGTTTAAGCGCCTGCCACGATAAAGTGTATTAGTATCCGAGAGAAACACGCCTGCCCCACGCTCGCTCGCTGCGTCAGAAACTACGCGCACGTATTGAGGCCGGACAAACCCTGTATTTCCTTCCTCGCCAAAATGCATCTTCAGAGCAACCTGATCGTTTTTTTGAATAAAATTCAAAACTTTGCTTTCATCAATCAGATATTTAATCTTTTGCTTTACCGCCTGCTGATTACCCAGACTACCTAGCGGAATAAAAAAACCCGGCTTTTCATAACAACTTGCCCTTTCTTCCCATACTCATTAGCTCAAAAACTCTTAGCCGTAAAAATAATAAAGGACTATTGCTATAACGTAGTCCTTTATTGCCTGATTAAAACTCTATTTTCAAGTTAAATCTCAGAAAATATTTTGTTTGGTAAGATTACTTTCTTAACTCAGCTTTTATTTGTTTTTCTGCTTCCAGCCAGTCAGACAAAGCATCTCCCGAGGCACTTCCTCGTTTTTCAAAAAGCTCTTGAGCACGTTTACGGATCTTATCTGAAATACTTTCCCCAAACAAAAGCGCTGAACCAGTCTTCTTGTTTTTTACTTTAACTGCCATAATTTTACCCTCCTGCTAAGATTTAAGAATACTACATTTTATTCTGCTTAAGAAAACAAAAAAAGGAATGCTCCTATTCTCTAATGCTTAATTTAGAATAATAGAAATATTCCTTTTTTTATACCCCCTTTTTTAATCTATTAATCAACGCCCTTCGTTTTTACGCTTAGAATAACACTCCTTACAGTAAATCGGCCGATCTTCTCTTGGCTTAAAAGGCACTTCACATTCTTTTTTACATTCACCACAAACTGCTTTAAACATTTGCCGAGGGCCACCGTTAAATCCACCACCTTGCTGATAAGCCATACATCCTCCTTTTGTCCATCTAAACTGCGCTCCTAGCGCATACCGACGCAATTTCGCCACCTGGCGAACACTTGCCCAATTTCCATTAGGGCAAGGCGCAATTAGCGCGGGGTGACTTCAGTTAAAGCCAGGTAACTTCCATCAACACGAGAAGCTTTATAAGTATAGGTTATTACCTTCAACTCAAACTTATTACTTAAATAATTATAGGACTTTACAAAGAGAAATCAAGCGTTAATTTTCTTTAAAAGCCAGGCCATATTTTTGCCAAGGATACTCATTGTACTTTGCCCTTCCTGGTCGTTATTTACTTCTCCAATCTCGCGGCCGATCCCAACATTCCAGTATGAAGCCCCGACAATAATCATCTCCCCAATAGTAAAAAAGTGATTTATGGAATCGAAGGCATGGATTGCCCCTGCCCGCCTGACCGACACTACCGCCGCCCCTACTTTACGTTTAAATAAATTATTGTTAGCGCGGCTAACCATACCTGCTCTTTCAATCAAGGCTTTAGCACCAGCAGTGCAATCAGCAAAATATGTCGGAGAACCGATAATTATCCCATCAGCCTGGAGCATCTTTGCTACATATTTATTGAGCGGATCATTAGTTATTGCGCATTTATTATTTTTAGTAACAGAACATTGCCCGCAAGCAATACATCCACAGATTTTTTCTCCGGCTAATTGAATAAGTTCGGTATCAATCTTAGCATTCTCTAATTCCTTAAAAACCTGCTTAATTAGAATTGCGGTATTACCATCCATACGGACGCTAGTATTAAATGCAATTACTTTCATGCTTAAAGACCCTCCTGTTTATTTAAGCCGTAGTTTTATACAATTGATGACGCTGCTCTTTAATCTGCTCGTTGGATAAATATTCATCAAAAGTAGTGCTGATGCGGTCAATATATCCTCGGGGAGTAATTTCGATAATTCGGTTAGCTACTGTCTGAACTAATTCATGGTCATGAGAAGAAAACAAAATTGTGCCGGGAAATTTATCCAACCCCCGGTTTAGCGCAGTGATTGACTCTAAGTCTAAATGGTTGGTCGGCTCATCTAAAATAAGTACATTGGGTTGAGTGACCATCATCCGAGCAAACATACAACGCGCTTTCTCCCCGCCGGATAAAACATTTACCGGCTTTAACGACTCGTCTCCTGAAAAAAGCATGCGCCCTAAAAAAGCGTGGATAAATTCGTTTTCGGTATTAGCGGAAAACTGCCTTAACCAATCAGCTATACTGACAGTGGAATTAAAAAATGAAGTATTATCCCTGGGATAATACGCCCTGCGAGTAGAAACACCCCATTTAAATACCCCGCTATCTGCCTGAAACTCATTCATTAAAATTCCGAAAAGCATAGTTTTAACCAGATCATCAGGCCCCACAAAAGCTACCTTATCCCCTTTATGAATTGTAATATTAAGCCGCTGGAACATTATTTCTGAATCTACGCTTTTAGATAGATTGCTTATGCTTAAAAGATCATTACCAGCTTCACGCTCCGGCTCAAAATTTATGTAAGGATATTTACGGGAAGACGGGCCAATATCATCAAGAGTGAGTTTCTCCAATATCTTCTTACGGCTGGTAGCCTGGCGCGCTTTAGAAGCATTATTAGCAAAACGCATAATAAAATCTTTCAGATCTTTACGCTGTTCCTCAATTTTTTTATTGGATTCACTACGCTGACGGGCAGCAAGCTGGCTGGCTTCCGACCAAAAAGTATAATTGCCCGGGTAAAGTTTTATCTTGCAATAATCGATATCCGCAATATGCGTACATACTTTATCCAGAAAATGCCGGTCATGCGAAACTACGATGGCTGTATTTTGAAATTCACAAAGAAACTCCTCTAGCCACATGCATGATTCTACATCCAGATGATTTGTCGGTTCATCCAAAAGCAAAATATCCGGATTACCGAATAAAGCCTGAGCTAATAAAACACGTACTTTCTGGCCGGCTTCTAACTGAGACATCTCTACACTATGCAATGATTCTTCAATACCCAAATCGCTCAAAAGCTTGGCAGCATCAGATTCAGCGTTCCAACCGCCTAACTCGCTAAATTCCTCTTCAAGTTTTGAAGCAGCTATTCCATCTTCATCGGTAAACGGAGACTTAGCATAAATCATCTCTTTTTTTGTAATAATTTCATAGAGCCGTTTATGCCCCATAATTACAGTAGTCAAAACTATATACTGATCAAAAGCAAACTGATTTTGTTTTAAAACAGAAAGGCGTTTTCCTGCAGGAATAATAACTTCACCAGTTGAAGATTCAATTTCCCCGGAAAGAATTTTTAAAAAAGTAGATTTTCCTGAACCATTGGCCCCGATTAATCCATAGCAATTTCCGGGAGAAAAAACAATATTTACTTTTGTAAAAAGTTTACGCTGCCCGAATTCTAAAGATACATTGCTGACGGAAATCATAAGTTAAACCTTAATTTTAATTAGTATAAAACGATCAACCTGGAAAGATTATTTATGGATATAGTTTTAAAAAGACTATCCTGCTTAAATTTTATAGGTTTGATTTTAAAATTTATAGATTAACTTCCAGTAATCTGTATATTCGGCTTCGGATACTTTACCATCCTGATTCTTATCCATTTGCTTAAAATACTCATTAAATTGTGATACAGACTCTTCCTGCGAAACTTTACCATCCTGATTCTTATCCGCCAGCTTATGGATATCAGTTTGATCAGCTTCCATTTCCCCTGAATCAATTGTATTACTTTTATCTTTATCCAAGTCTGCGAACGTTTGAGCCTGATAAATCTGTATTTCATCCAGACTAATAACATTATCCCGGTTAGTATCTATTTTTTTAAATTGCGCATTAATCTCCTGAATATCCGCAGGCTGTGCAAAAAGGCTGGTACCGCTAAAGATAACCAGAGACAGAATCATCATTCTAACTAAATTTAACATTGTGGCTCCTTTCGCTTTTGTAGGATATTGTAACACAACTACCTTGACTTTGACAACCAAATTCACAGATCTATAACCAGGCTATTTCTTCTGTAAAAAAGTTAACAAAGCCTGAATAATATCAAGCGGGCTTGGCGGGCATCCCGGAATATGTAATAATACGGGCAATATATCTTTTACCGCTCCATGAACATAATAAGAATCCTTAAATAATCCTCCATCCCTAGGACAATCTCCGCAGGTAATCACAAATTTAGGTTCCGGCATGGCGTCATAAGTCTTTTTTAAAGCTAAAAACATATTTTTTGATACTGGCCCGGTAACTAAAAGCGCATCTGCATGGCGCGGCGAAGCAACAAAACTTATACCAAATCTCTGCAAATCATAAATCGGGTTATTTGCGGCAATGATTTCTGATTCACAGGCTCCACAAGAACCAGTATCCACTTGCCGGATAGATAAAGACCTGCTAAATCTTCTCTGGATTAACGTTTTCAATTCTCGTCCGGCTGATTCAACGTTAGAAACTAAACCTGGATCAATATTTTTCGTTACTATTCCTTTTAAAATTCTGTTTTTCAGTATGTATATCATAATTTATAAATCGTTTCCTGAATATGACAAATTAAAACTTTTATTACAAAGTGGAAAATCCGGAATAATATTTCCTAATACTGCATATGAAAGCCCCTGCCAATTATGCGTTGAAGGATCCACAATTTTACACCGCTGGATTAGGCCATTGGAATCCGTTTTAAGCCAGCATAAAACAGGCCCTCTCCATCCTTCTGTGTAGCCCAACGCGCTTGCCTGTTTAAATACCGGATTAACCTGCGTATGCCTACAATCATTAAGTTTCCTGGTAAATTCTTCTATCAACCGGCAGGATTCAGTAAATTCAGAAAACCTTATTTGCAACCTTGATAATACATCTCCACCCTCTTGCGTCATCATTTTAAATTTAGCTTGGTCGTATACTCCAGGAAAATATTTTCTTAAATCCGTAGGAATACCGGATGCACGCGCAACCAGACCAACTATACCTAAATCCTGCGCAGTCTTTTTTATCAAAGTACCGGTAGCATCAACTCTATCCATAAAAGAAACGCTGAAATTTAATATTTTAATCAACTCTTCAAAATCTTTCTTTATCTTCTCAAGAGAATTAAAAATTATCGTTTTCTTGGACTCGTCTATATCTATGGAAACTCCTCCGATAACATTAACCTTTTTAAGATACCTACTCGCAGTAAGCTTCTCGTTTAATTGCAGGATTGCCTCTTTAATCAGCGCAGCGTAGGCAGCCGGAAAACTAAAACCTACATCTGTGGCCATACCACCAATATCATTAACATGATTGTACATGCGTTCAAGTTCCAGAAAAATACCTCTTAAATAAGCGGCATGTTCAGAAATCAACATCCCGGAAATTTTTTCCGCGGCTATAGCAAAAGCAACGCTATAGGCAAAAGAATTATCTCCGGAAATACACTCAGCAAGACGTATTGCCTCAACACAAGGCTTACCTTCGAAAAGTTTCTCTACCCCACGGTGAGTAAAACCCAGCCGAATCTCCAGATTTACAATCGGCTCCCCAGCAACACTAAAATGAAAATGACCTGGGCCGATAATTCCGGCATGCACCGGGCCAACCGGAACTTCAAATATACCTACGCCTTCAACTTTGTTGAATTTGAATTCACTTAAACCTCTTGCTTGCATTTCTTTAAAATCTTTACGTAAAGGAAAATTACCCGGCGGCCAAACTTCATCATGCAAATTCATGCGCCGTAAGTCAGGGTTACCTTTAGGCTCAATACCAAACATCTCCCAAATCTCGCGTTCAAAAAGAGTAGCTGAATGCATATTTTTAGCCAATGAATCAAAATGTGGATCTTCCTGCGGGATATCCATGCTTACAATAATCCACTGTGCCTGTTTTAAATGCACAAACACAGCATTAACTGTAAATACCCCCCCTAGTTTACGTTCATCAACCGCAAAAAGCATCATTACCGGAGAAGGCAATATTTTATGTAATACTAAAGCGGTATCCTTAAAAATCTGCGGGCTGACTTTTATAAAGATTTCATCCGGGTGCCTCTGTTCTACCAGCAACGCGGTAAAATCCGGCAAAATCTTTTTTATGCTAGAAATAATTTCTGTGCCACCCATATCCAATTTCCTTTTGTTAACACAAATAAAGCTCCGGACAAACAAAATAATATACCTAAAAACAAAAACGCCAGTTTACCGGATAACGGTTCACCTAAACGAGTCATCCCCTTAGGAAGATTGCCAAAAAGCATTTTTGCGAAATGATGAATAAACGCTCCAAAAATAACTGCCAAAAATACTAATAATACTGCAGCAATTAAATACTCCCCTTTGGCAAAAGCAGCAATAATAATCGCCATCTCACTGATAAACACGGAAAAAGGCGGAAAACCTGTAAGCGCAAATATTCCCACCAGCATCATAATACCAGTAAAAGGCAATACTTTAATTACTCCCCGGATAGCATGCATATTATGTTTGCGGTAAATACTTACGATATTGCCGGCTCCAAAAAACATAAAAGACTTAGTCACTGCGTGGTTAAAAACATGCAGCAATGCACCGGCGCAAGCCAAAGGCGTACCTAAACCAAAACCAATAGCAATTATTCCAATATGTTCAATACTGCTATAAGCCAGGAGCCTTTTAAAATCTTTCTGAACTAAAATAAAACCACTGGACAAAATCAACGAAATCACTCCTAAAAGAATCATCAAATGTGCAAAATAGGCAAATCCAACCCCCTTAATTACGATAATACCAAACCTCAATATCGCATAAATTGCTGTCTTCAATAAAACACCCGATAAAAGCGCGCTAATCGGAGCTACCGCTTGACTATGGGCATCCGGTAACCAGGTATGCATCGGAGCCAGCCCCGCCTTTGTTCCGTATCCGACTAAAATAAAAATAAAAGCAATTTTTAATATGTTCTTATCTAAAATATGTGCAACCGGAATTATGTCCGACCAATTCAAGCTTTTTGAAAGCCCAGTGACTGAAAAAGCGTAGGAAAAAAGAATTGTACCTAAAAGCGCAAAGATTATTCCCACTGAACAAATAATTATATATTTCCAGGCAGCTTCTACCGACTCTTTTTTATTATAGAACCCGACCAGAAATGCGGAAATAAGCGTGGTCATTTCAATCGCCACCCAAAGCATCCCCAAATTATTCACTGCCGGAACAAAAAACATCGAACAACAGAATAAATTAAAAAGAAGATAATAAATCCTGGCTTTCTTCTCAGAGATAACCCCTTTTTCAATGTCTTTTTTTATATATCCAACCGAATATAATGCGCTGGCAAAAACAACTACGGCAATGACAAAAATAAAGAACACGCTTAAAGTATCCAGACAAATAAACCCCAGAAAGGATATTGTGGAACCTGACAAAACTACCTGCCTCAAAAGAATGGCACTTAAAAATAAAACCACCAGATAACCAAAACAATTCAATAAGCCTAAAAATTTTTGCCTGCTGATCAACGCGGATACCATTGCCAGCAATAACGGAATCCCTAAAATAAAAAATATCTCCATTAGCTATCCTCTTAAGCGCGAAAGCTTATTTACATCAATATGCGTAAAAAATTTGTTAATCTTATAAACAAAAGATCCCATAATTAAAACGCTTACAAATACATCGAAAAATATGGCAATTTCCACAAAAAACGGCATACCCCCTGAAACCATAGATGCCAACAGAAAAATCCCATTTTCCATGACCAGTAAACCGATAATCTGAGCAAAAGCTGTCATTCTAAAGATCATTAGGAATACGCCTGTTAATACCATAAAAAAAGCTACCGAGAGCATAATAACTTTAACTTCATTATCCGGGCCAATCAAGCGCGCAGAAAAAACCCAGGATAAATAAGTAAAACCTAGAGCCCATAATAAAGATAATTGAGGATTAATAAATAACCCTAAATCTTCACTGGCTTTTATCTTTTTTATGATGCGATACAATAAATGCGGAATAAATACTACTTTTAAAATAAACAACAGCGCGGCAATTATATATAAAACCAGCCCATGTTCATGCAGGGCGATAATAAAAGTTGCCATAAAAAGACAAAATGATTGATAACGAAAACTCCTGATTAAAGCCGGAGTTCTTTTGGCAATTATCATAAGATAGGTCGAAACTAAAACTGTGAATAAAATTATAAACTGCATGCTACACTCCTAAAATCGCGCATATCGCGGCAATCGCCCCTAATACAAAAACAAAACCTAAGAAATCTGCTACTCGAAATAAACGCATCTTAGCAACCAAAACTTCAATAAAAGCTACTACTACCGCAATAACCAGTATTCTGGCCAAATACCATAGTCCCCAAAAAAACAAAGCTGATGAATTAATTGATCCCGGGGCAGCAATAGGAAAAATAATCTGGGCAATCAGGAAAAACCAAATCATTTGTTTTACATACAAAGCCATTTCGATTAAGGCCAGCGACCTGCCTGAATATTCTAAAACCATCGCCTCATGCACCATCGTCAATTCCAAGTGTGTTTCTTGGTTATCGACCGGGATGCGCGATGTCTCAGCGATGGCAATCAAAAACAAAGCAATGGCGCCTACGATTGAAGCAACAGATACCGCATGGTTACCGCTGAAAACAAAAATATTTGTTGATCCAAATTGCATAAATAAAGAAAATACAACCAGACAAAGGGCAGGTTCCACTAAGCTGGAAATAAACATCTCCCTTGAAGACCCCATCCCGCCGAAAGAACTTCCAGTATCTAGAGCAGCCAGGGCCAGGAAAAAACGGCCCAAAGCGAAAATAAAAATAATCACTAAAAAATCACCCATACGATAGAGCGGATTAGATAAGATGAACACCGGTACCAGCAACGCTACAGTTAAAACTGAAGAAATCACAATAAAAGGCGTAACCCTGAATATCCAGGAAGCAGTTTCAGAAACCACCTGCCCCTTGGAAAACAATTTAATTAAATTATAATAAGGCTGAAAAACACTTTGGCCTCTACGCATTTTAGAATAGTTCTTAATCTTAGTGATCAACCCGCTTAAAAACGGAGCAATCACAATAAAGAAAACTAACTGGAGAAAAATTAAAGTAATTTTTATCATTTTAGAATTTATACATAAATATAATTAGCAGTAAAAGCGTAGAAAAAATATACGCCAGATACAAATGAATGCTGCCCGGCTGAATTCTTCTCATAAATTTAGCAGATCTCAATATAAAAACAACTAAAGGCCCATATACATACTTTTTAAACACAAAAGTTGTACGTGTTTCATAAGCAAATGATTTAATGTGATAAAATGACTCTCTTACTTTTTGTGTTTTACGATAAGGCAGTAGAAAAAAACTAAAGGCAATCCTAAACGGCTTAGAAAAAGCAGTTCCGGTGTATTCATTGCGCGGGCCTAATTTGTAATAACCACAATCCCAGGTATTATAAATTACCAGCTTACCTTTATTAAATAGCAAATATGCAACAAAACCCAACAACCCCGTAACTAACAATACCGAAGCCAGCATGGGCACAGACAAATATATACTTTGGCCTGCTTGCGCCGGTAAAGTAAAATTATTCAAAGAAAAACTCATGCTACCTATATCAATATTCATAGCCACAGCTGAAACTTTTACCAATAATTTTATTATACCAGCCGCCGCTAGGCCGAAAACAACTACCAGCAACGATAGAAAAAACATTCCGGACTTCATCGACAAAGGCACCTCTTTAGCATTTTCTGCATAGTGGCTTCTAGGTAACCCGAGAAAAACCATACCAAATGCCTTAACAAAACATGCTGCAGCCAACCCACTGGTTAAAGCAAACAAAGAAGCACAAATTCCTAAAAAGAGTCTTGTTCCGCCTGCTGAATTAAAAGCGCTAAGAAAAAATGCTTGTAATGTCAGCCACTCACTTACAAAACCATTTAATGGCGGCAACGCAGAAATTGCCATAGACCCAATCAAGAAATAAACAGCACTCTGCGGCATCCTCTTAATCAAACCTCCTAATTTTTCAATATCCCTAGTCCCTGTGGCTTTATATACGCTACCGGCGCCTAAAAATAAAAGCCCTTTAAAAATTGCATGATTTATTAAGTGGTACAGCCCAGCCATCAGAGAAAACACAGCTAAATAAGACATATTCAGACTCAGTAATAGCATAGACAAACCCAACCCCAACAATATTATTCCTACATTTTCCACGCTTGAGTATGCCAACAACCTCTTTAGATCGCGTTCCATAAGCGCATAGATCACTCCTACCAGGCAAGTAATTACTGCCAAGATTAAAATCAAAACCCCCCACCAGGAAGAATTCACGCCCAACAAACATATTACAAATCTGATTATCCCATATATTGCGGTTTTAATCATTACGCCTGACATGATGCTCGAGATATGACTAGGGGCTTGCGGGTGTGCATAGGGTAACCAGATATGTAAAGGAACAATACCGGCTTTTGTTCCAAACCCTACTAAAAGCATTAAAAAAATACTATCTTTAACCGGTGCAGGCATAGCAAGACAAGCATTCTTTATCACCACAAAATCAAATGAATGCGCATATTTATACATCATCATAAAAGCGGCGACTAAAAATGCAGTCCCAATATGCGTCATAATAATATAAATTGTACCGGCTTGTATTGATTTCTCATGCGTAGTATCAAAAACTACAAGGAAATAAGAAACCAAGGACATGATTTCCCAAGCTACTAAAAATAAGAATACATTGCTTATAGTCACTATGATCGCCATGGATAAAACAAATAAGACCAATAGTGTCCAGGAAAGGATAATTTTTCGGAATGAGCATTCTCCTTTTAAATAGCCCAAGGAATAGATGGCTGACGGAAGAGAAATAATAAAGATGACGCCGAGGAAAAATAGTGAAAGCGAATCAAAAATAAAAAACTGCTTAAGCAAAGTATCTAGCATTTAGACAGGATTACCTCTATAAAAAACAAAAAACCTTTGTTAGTAAATTGCCACCAACAAAGGTTTCTCGTTGCTAATTGATCCAGACCCACCTTAAAACTCGGAAATATTTTTCAGAGAGATTATACTATCATTTCTACCGGCTAAAATCAAGACAATTAAAATAACCGCTGCCGTTTATCGATAGTTACCAAACCCCAAAGGTATAGAAAAATTTAAACCACGTAAATGCATAATCACAGACTGTAGCTCATCTTTTTTAACCGAACTTACTTTAATCTTATCGCCTTCAATTTGAGTTTGCACTTTAGCTCCGAAAACTTTAATAATACCTATTAATTCTTTTGCATGTTCTTTATCAATTCCCATACAAATTGTTACCTCTTGACGCAAATACCCTTCAAAAGCTTTTTGAGGTTCATCAAATTTAAAAGATTTAATGGAAACCCCTCTTTTTGCCAAACGTAGGGTTAAAATATCGGTAAGCGCGCGCAGCTTAAAATCATCATCAGCAATTAAAGTAATTTTCTTTTCTTGACGATCAAATACAATGGAAGCCTTACTATTCTTAAAATCATAACGCTGATTTAATTCTTTAACTGCCTGGTTTACCGCATTATCCACTTCCTGCAAATCAACCTCAGAGGTAATTTCAAAAGAAAAATTTGCCATACTTATTTGCCCCTAACGCAGGGTTTATTCTTGCATTTAATCAATCGCAATTTCTGTTTACGCGGTAGACTTTTAATCGCAGCCTCTCTTTTTAAAGCCAAAGACATACTATCGGCTTTTTCGCTGTGCATCAATTTAACCGGCGCTCTATATTTAGTGAATTTGCAACCTTTTCCACTACTGTGTTCCTTAACCCTGCGCTTTAAATCTTTAGTAATGCCGGTATAAAACAAACCATCCTTGCATTTAACTATATAGACATACCAAGATTCGGCTATTTGTCCACCCTGCGATTAGGACTGACACCCGGCCCACCTTTAGGCCCGGGAGGATTTTCCCAATTAGTTCCGGCTCCACCTTTAGGCCCGGGAGGATTATTATCTTTATCCATCCGCGGAAGCAAATATCCATCCTGGCGTGCCTCTTTAATATCACCCTTTAATTCCCGTATATCTGACTGAAGTTCTTTTTTATCCTCAACTTTTTCCTGCACATTTTCTTGGTGTATCAACTTTAGCTGATCTTTAAGCTGTTTAGCAGTTGCAAAATCACCTGCATCTGTAGCCGCTTTTATTTGCTCTTTTAATTTTTCCTCATCGGTTTTTGCTGCTTGTGCGTTTTCCTTATTCTCCAGAACATCTTCCTTAATCTGCTGCCGATCGCTACTCAATTCTTGCTTTAAAGTGGTAACGGTCGCAGGTGCCTCTTGAGCATACGCCATACAAATACTAATTAGAAAAGAAAAACACACGGTACCCGTAAATGCTAAAAACTTCTTTTTCATACCTCTCCTTTCAATAGTTTTCCGCTAAAACTTCGAAGAAAGCCTGCGGATGTTTACATGCCGGACATTCCTTAGGAGCCTGACTGCCTTCCATAACATAACCACAATTAGTACAATGCCATTTAACATCTGTTTTCTTTTTAAAAACTTCAGTATTGGAAATATTCTTAATCAATTTACGGTAACGCGCTTCATGAAATTTCTCCACCTTGGACACCTGCTCAAAAGACCGGCCAATTTCTGAAAAACCTTCATTATTGGCAATTTTTGCAAAATTAGCGTAAAGCACTGTCCACTCCATATTTTCACCGGCAGCAGATGCTTCCAAATTAGCCTTTGTGTCCTTAATTTCGCCTGCCGGATAAGTAGCGGTAATTTCTACTTCTCCGTCTTCCAGATATTTAAAAAATATTTTTGCGTGTTCTTTTTCATTCTCCGCTGTCTCCATAAAAATAGCAGCAATCTGTTCAAAACCTGCCTTCTTAGCCGCCGAGGCAAAATAAGTATACCGATTCCTAGCCTGCGATTCGCCGGCAAATGCTTTTAATAAATTCTGCTCTGTCTTAGTACCCTTAATGGACTTACTCATTTTATCTCTCCTTAACCTTCGATTTTTTCCATTGGCTTACCACAACAAACTAATTCTCCACCACCAACCTTAGTAACTGTCACCTCGTTACCACAAACATTACACTTATACTTCTCCCCATTTTTTTTAACCGCCATATCAATCTCCTCGTCCACCCGGATGACACCCGCATAATACAAATTAGCGCAGGGTGCCTACTTTGCTTTGCCTTGGTTAGCCACCGCCTCCATCGCCTTTTTCACTTGATCAGGATCACCAAGATAATAATTCTTTATCGGTTTTAAATTATCATGTAACTCATAAACCAAAGGTAATCCAGTAGGAATATTCAAATTTACAATCTTCTCCTCAGGTATATTGTCAAGATACATTACCAAAGCACGTAATGAATTTCCATGCGCAGCAATAATCACACGCTTATTACTCTTTACTGCCGGCGCAATTACTTTATGCCAAAAAGGCAAAAATCTAGCCACTGTATCTTTTAAACACTCAGTAAGCGGTAATTCTTTAGGCTTAAGATCTTTATAACGCACATCATAACCGGGATATCGCGAGTCATTCTTTTCTAAAGGCATTGGAGGAATATCATAACTTCTTCTCCAGATCAAAACCTGCTCTTCCCCATACTTTAAAGCGGTTTCAGATTTATTCAATCCTTGCAAAGCCCCGTAATGCCTTTCATTTAGCCGCCAAGAATTATGAACCGGTATCCACATTAAATCCATTTCATCTAGCGTTAACCAAAGAGTACGAATTGCTCTTTTTAACATTGAGGTATATGCCACATCAAATACAAAACCTTCCCGCTTAAGCACTTGGCCGGCTTGCCTGGCCTCTTGCACTCCTTTTTCCGATAAATCCACATCTGTCCAACCTGTAAAACGATTCTCCTTATTCCAACTACTTTCTCCATGCCTTAATAAAACTAGCTTCTTCATTAATCCTCCGCTTTCCCACTCCTGATAGAATCCATTCCCTAACGGGAAACTTTGTGTTTTTTTAATTATTCTTTTCGATTTAAATAGATATTACTTTGAAAATTCTTTCTAATGATCCATCGAGTCAAGTAATAACTCAATACACCTAAAACTAAACCGATAATTAGATACCCGACAGCTACCGGTAAAAATACTTCTAGGCACGAAAGTTTAAATAATTTAGCCCAGCCGAAATCCTTAAATAAGCCTTGGGCCCGCTGTTGCACCACTTGCCAATTCATTTTGAGTATAACAGAACCCACTTTTATTGCCAAGATAAAAGTTACTACAGATAACCAGGTATTCGTAAGCAAACCACCTAATAATGCCGCTGCGCGATTAGCCCGAAAAATAAAAGCCAAGAATAACGCTGCCGCCGGACCGGTCCCAGGCAACAAACCCGCAAATACCCCTAGCCCCACACCCAAAGCAATTTTTTGCGCAGAATCATTAATTTTAAATAATTTAGTAAATAAGAAATTCTTTACTTTGATTAATAACGATTCTTTAAGCATATTTATTTACCCCGTTAGAAGTCCCGCGGCGCGGGGCGCCACTTCTAACGGGGTTTAGGTTTGATATTTACTCCAGCAAATCTTTCCTGGCCATAAGATTCCTGGATCCAGCCATTAAGCAAATGATACCGTTCTAAAATCTCTTTAGCCTCCTGATACTCCTCTTTTTTTAAGCGGCGATTAATCTTTGGATAACTGGAAGCTAAATGATACGGCAGATATTGGCTCATTAAGCTTATATAAGTATCATCAGATAATTCTTCAGCAATAAATTGCATAATTCTATCAGTGTGGCTGAGGCGATTAGGCAACACCAGATGCCTGATAATTAATCCTTTTCTAATTAACCCATCAGCAGTAAATTCAGCAATTCCTACCTGCCGGTGCATTTCAATCAGCGCTTCTTGATTATATTTAGCGTAATCCGGAGCTTTAGATAACTGTTTAGAAATCAGATTATCTCCATAACGGCTATCGGCTAAATATATATCCACAATCCCGGATAAAGACTTGATCACCTCGGCTAATTCATAACCACTAGTATTATAAACCAAAGGTATCTTCAGCCCTTCCGGAATAGCTAACTCTAGGCCTTTAAGTATCTGCGGTAAAACATGGGTCGGAGTAACCAAGTTAATATTATGACACCCTTGGGCTTGCAGATCCAACATCACTTGCGCTAATTCTTGAAAGCTATAATCCTTTCCTTTCCCCATCTGGCTGAATTCATAGTTTTGACAATAAACACATCCCATATTACAGTGGCTAAAAAATATCGTACCGCTGCCACGGGTTCCTGAAATCGGCGGCTCTTCACCATAATGAGCCATAAAACTAAAAATTTTAGGCAAAGATGCCGTTTTACAAAAACCAAGCTTTCCATCCAATCGATTTACCTTGCAACGACGAGGGCAAATTTGGCATAACTCCAAAGACAAAAATAACGAATCCGCCATTTTTTTCAACTGGCCGCTTTTATAGGCATTAAGATACCCTGGATAGTCCGCCATTAAGAAATATAAAGCTTTCTGATTTGATTAAAAATATCGATGTATTCGCTACTGCGGTAATCTGGATAGGTCCATTCATTAGCAGAAAAAGAATTATTTTTAAAAGAAAGGGTCACTTCAGCAAAAATACCTTTACGTAAAAATATCCTATGCGCGTAATCCTTAGTTGTCGCCAATACTAATTTAGCTAAATCCACATAACCAGGATCGATATTTATCTGCCTGGCTTTGGCATTTAAAAACTTCATCTCCAAGCGATTGGTGTAAAGTTTAAGCCGGTACAAATTCTCAATGGGTATAAGCTTAGAGAAACTAACAAATTTTCTTTTTAACTGTTTACCCATCTCTGCTTCATAATAATCCGTATAATGAAAGTCAATTTCAGCAGACTCAAAATCAATTCTACCAAACTTATTCTTTAATTTTTCTTTGGCTTTTATAAAAATAGCCTCATCTTTATAGATGAAGCCGATTATTAACTTGGCCTTAAAATTATATTTGTGGATTTTTTTCAATTTGGTTTAAAAACTATGGTTTGGTAAACAAATGGCCAAAACCACAGGATTAAGGCAAGAACTGACTGATATACTGGGCTATTTTTTTGCGTTGATCATCACGCATTTCATTAAAAAATATTGCCAGATTAAATCCCCCCTTAACCTCGTCTTCCGTTCTTACCACTACCCCTTTACATTCAACAATTGTACTTTTACCAGCCTGGCCTTTATTCGGCAGGCTTAATTTTACGGAAATCTTGGTAAAGGGCGGCATGTATTTATCCAAATGGCAATAGGCACCCACACTGCTGATATTGTGAGAAACGGTAGAAAAATCATAGCCATTGACCGCTAAATTAAGCGGCAACTTGTGTGCTAAACGAGGATGTACTCTGCGTTCTTTAATATTCATCGCTATTTTTTCTCTTCGGACTTAGATTTATCAATAAACGCACGCCAGCATTTCTTACTGCAATAAAACTTCCCATCACGATAATAGCGTTTTAACTTCTTAATTAGCTTATTACAAGCCAAACAATTGGTCTGTTTTTCAACTTTAGGCTT
>JAPLLZ010000071.1:20410-25659 GCA_026387265.1 Candidatus Omnitrophota bacterium | reverse complement strand
TTATTTATTTTCGGTCTTTTCCTTGTCCCGAACTTACTTGATGAAGGGATAGGTATAGCAGGAAGGCATCTGGTCCTGCCTTCGATGGGGCTTGCGATTGTCATGGTATATTTTTTAGAAAAAGCTAAGAATTATGGCAAATATATATGTGCATTTCTGGTTGCAATATTATTAATTGTTTGCGAAGGAAATGCTTGGTGCCAGGTTGTCGCCTGCAGAATCAATGATGCGGTATATGAATATGTTAAAGAAAACAAACAGCGGCTAATTGAGGCCGGTTCTATAATCATTGATACAAAAAGTTTTGCCGATAATATTCCCTTTACTTTGCTGAAGCGTAATTCCAGCGTTTTAAATACGTACTATGGGGCGCAGGTTTTTGAAGACAGATTTTTTACCAGTACGATATATTTACTTACCGGAAAAAATGAAAGTTCTGTTTATGTGGCTAAGACAAATCCTGTGTTTAAAGAAAACGGAAAGCTTGAATTTTTCGTAGGTAAATATAACGGGTATCGGACAGAAGGCAGAGAGTTAAAGGACTTACCGTCCAAAGAATGTGTTATTATAGATTACAAAAAAGTTTACAACAATGTTTTCTATAACGGATTACGAGGTAAATAATGTTTAGGGGTTTAAGTTTTAAATGGGTATTTTGGGGGATTCTTCTTGCCGCGTTATTGCTTAGGATCGGTTATGTTATTACGCTTGATCAACATACAATAACGTACTGGGATGATCAGGGGTGGGAGATAGCTAAAAACATGGTCGAAGGGAATGGTTATAAAATGAGCTGGATTGCGGATGTTTATTCGGCTCGGCCGCCGGTTTTCCCGCTGTTTTTATTCGGAATATTTTCGATTTTCGGCCAAAGTTTGCTGATTGTCAGGATTTTTCTGGCAATTTGCAATAGCCTAATTTGCGTGGCAGTGTATTTTTTGGCTAAAGAAATGTTTGACCGTAAGGTAGCGCTGTTAGCTATGGCGATAACTGCGGTTTTTCCGTCAGTGGTTTATTGGAGCGGTTATATCAGTCAGGAAACCTTGACCACTTTATTTTTTACTACTGTTTTAATTTTTATTTTTAAAATTAAACAGAAACCTTTATTTTATTCACTTTTAAGCGGTTTGGCTTTAGGGATGTTGGTAATGACACGTTCGCTCGCCTATGGCATACTGCCGATTATCTTTATTTGGCTGTATGTTAACATCAAGAGTAAAAAGAAGGCATTTATTTCCGTCTGCCTGATTTCTCTGATGGTCATGCTCTTGATTACGCCTTGGGTAGCGCGTAATTTTATCAGGCATCATGGGTTATTGATTACTTCAACCGAGGGCGGTTTGACTTTTTATCTGGCTAATAATCCCGAAGTTTTGATCAAGGGAGGAGGGGATACTTATATGCCGGATAATTTTACTAAAGGGACAGAGAGTATGCCCGAGATTGAGAAAGACAGGTATTTTTTAAAGAAAGGCATAGAATTCGTAAAAACGTATCCCCGGATGTATATCAGGCTTGTGCTTGAGAGATTTATCCGCTTCTGGAGGTTCTATCCGCATATAACGGGAGCGATCGATTCGCATAAACCTATTCACCTGATTATTATGTTTTTTACGGATACGCCTTTAATTTTACTGGGTTTTTTCGGATTGATTGCGTATTTTAGGGATGATAAAGAAAGGGCTGTTCTTCTGGCTTTACTATTTTTATATTTTACTATTATAGCGATGTTAATTTACAGCTGTATTAGATACCGTGCACCGCTGCTACCATTGCTGATTATTTTATCTAGTTTTTTTATTGTTAGCAAATTAAAGAAACTGAGGATATTAAGGAATGTTTAACCGAAGAAGAGCCGTAGTTTTAATTATTCTGGGTTTGTCGTTGGGATTAGTATTTTTTCTTACTCCCAAAAGAATCTATATACCGTTTTTGGTTTTGGTTTCCGGGGCATTCGTTGGCGCATACCTGATCAAGTTGGGAAATTATAAATCCCGGAGTGCTCTGATGAAAATATTTTTAGCAGGTTTATCGATTAGGACGGCCTTTTGCGTAATTTTGGCTTATATATCGCATATTAAGAACGGCCATATTTTTTTTCTCAAGGCTGACGATTACGGGTATAGTTATAATGCGCACAGGATATTGGATGCCTGGTATACGACGGGAGTTTTTCCTCCTCATGATAGCATGGTGTGGATGAAAGCTGCAGGCGATCTTGATTATGCTTATTGGGTTGCTTTTTTATATCATTTTGTAGGTCCATACCATTTCTTGCCGTTATTTATCAATTGTGTTACAGGCGCATTTTCCATTATCCTTTTGTATAAACTTGCAGAAAAGGTCTTTAATCCAAAAGTTGGGCTAGGTGCAGCAGGTATATTTGCTTTTTGGCCGTCTTTAATCTTATGGTCTACTCAGAATTTACGTGATGCATTGATTATCTTTTTTATGTTATTGATTTTTGTCTCCCAAATTCTTTTTAATGAAAATAGGCATAAATTCGTTGCATTTCTATTGTTTTGCTGTTCTTTTTTTGTGATTATACAATTCAGGTTTGTTTTGGCCTTCATTCTAGCGCTTGCTACAATATTTACTTTGTTATTTAGTCCAAGATTAAGACTGAGAATAGCGGTATGTTTGTTATCGCTATGTTTAGGAATATCGATAATTTTTAATTTTTTTAATTTGAGAAATATTCTTCAGTATAACTTTGATGTAAAATGTTTTTTTTCATTTTGGCAGGCGCTTTCGCATCATCATTCTTTAAGAGTCATGGACGCGGATTCGGCGTTTTTAGTAAACGTTAATATTAACACTTTTTCCGATTTCCTTAGGGAATCTCCCCGTTTTATCGGATACATCTTATTTGCGCCGTTTCCGTGGCAGCTAAACAAAATAAGCCAGTTATTTGCTATATCGGAAATGCTCGTTTGGTATTTCTTAGTATTTTTTGCCCTTAAAGGAGCGTGGTTTGCGTTCAGGTACCGGTTGAGATTAAGTTTAGGAGTTTCAATCTTTGTTTTAGCTACGGTTATAGCTTTTTTTGCCGAAGGTAATTTGGGTACTTTATTCAGGCATAGGGCAGTAATCTGGCCGATCTTTTTTATTTATATCTCCGCCGGGTTTTTTTACACCCCGGAACCGTTTAAAAAAGGACCGGAGATCAAGGATCAATGAAAATACTTTTTATATCTTATAACGGAGCTTTAGAGCCTATAATGTCCTCGCAGGGGCTACCTTATTTTGAGAGGCTTTCTAAAGAGGGTGATTTTCAGATCTCTTTGCTTAGTTTTGAAAAAGATATTTATCTTAAGAATAAGGAAATGAAATTAAAATTAAGCAAAGAATTGCGGGATAATAAAATCACCTGGTATCAGCTTAAATACCACAAGAAGCCGAAAATCATCTCTACTGTTTTTGACGTATTTTATGGGTTATTTTATACGTTATCTTTGGTTAAAAAACAGAGGATAATTATCGTGCATGCCAGAAGTTATGTCCCGGCGATGATTACTTGTTTAGTTAAAAAATGCTTAAAAATTAAATTTATTTTTGATATGCGGGGGATGATGATCGATGAATATGCGGAAGGGGGTATTTTTAAAAGAGGCGGTTTTATCTATAAAATAGGGAAAAAGATTGAAAAAATACTGCTTGTTTCTAGCGACGCCATAGTGGTTTTGACCGAAGCTATCGGAAACGAAATAAAAAATAAAATGATACTAAATCCGGGTACCAAAGTTACGGTAATACCGTGTTGTGTGAACTTAGTTCAATTTTCATTTAAGAAAGATATTACAAAAGAAACATTGGGATTAGGCAAAAAAACTGTTTTTGTATATTCGGGATCAATCGGAACTTGGTATAATTTTGAAGGTTTGATAGACTTTTTTAAAACCGTCCATAACCAGCTGCCTCAGGCGCATCTTTTAGTCCTCAGTCATGCCCCTGCGGAGGATATTAAGAAGATAGCAGCCGATAAAGGCGTAAATTTAGATAATGTTACCATTGAGCGGGTTGAACACGATAGAATGCCGCTATATTTATCCTGTTCTGATGTCGGGTTGGCGTTCTATAAAAAAGGCTATTCCCGTATGGCCTGCAGCCCGGTAAAATTGGCTGAGTATCTGGCTTGCGGATTACCGGTGATTATTAATTCCGGGGTCGGTGATACCCGGTCAATTATTGAAAAAAATAAAGTGGGCGTTATTCTGGAAGAATTCACGCCTAAGGGGTATGAACAGGCATTCAAGGCATTTTCAGAATTAAGTAATGAAGGAGATGGTTTACGCCGGCGCTGCAGAAATACGGCGGAGACTTTTTTTTCGATAGATAACGCAATTAATAAATATAGGGAAATTTATCTTGAATTAGGCATGAGCTAAACAATGGATAAACTTAACGAAGAATGGCTTAGGCATGAGCCGAATTTTTATTTCCGTTTCAAAAGGCAATACCTTGAATCAATGATCGAGGGTTCCTGCCTGAATGTGGGATGCGGCAGCCACATCATTGAGCATGCAACGAATATTGACGAGGGCCTTCCTAAATTGCCCTATGCGGATGATTCTTTTGATACGGTAATCTGCAGCGATGTACTTGAGCATATCGGAGCGCACCGGCAGGCAATGGGTGAGCTATACCGCATAGCAAGAAAAAAAGTGATTATTACCGTTCCGGCTTATCAGTGGCTTTACGGCAGCTACGATAAGCTTTTAGGGCATAAAAGAAGGTATCAGGCAAACGATTTTACCGGATGCCAGGTTTCTTTTCTCTTCTGGTTTTTGGTCCCGATCCTGTTTTTGAGAAAAGTTTTTAAGTTGCGCCACCGGCCTTTACCGGTTTTTATCGATAAGTTTTTTTTCTTATTATCCAAGCTGCATCTGAACTTTGGAACCACGATCGTCGCAATAAAATATAAGATACCGAAACATTCGCTGGAGGCGCATAAAGTATCGTTATTTATACCTGTTTTTAATGAAGAAAAGATCATCGACAGGGATATCAAGGCCATTGATTATATTATTAATAAATTTCCGGTTGACTATGAGATTTTTATCGTGAATGACGCTTCAAAAGACAAGACCAAGTTGATTGCGGAGAAGATCGGCCATGTAAACAGGAAAGTCGCTTTATTGAGTTATACGCTGGGCCCATCAAGAAGAGAGAACCTGGCGCAGTCTTTCACTAAGGCAAGCGGGAATATCATCGCTTTTATCGACATAGATTTGATCGGCAGCCTGCGT
>JAPLLZ010000071.1:0-20384 GCA_026387265.1 Candidatus Omnitrophota bacterium | reverse complement strand
GACCTGGTCGACCCGTTATTCAACGGGTTTGATATTGTTACAGGCAGCAGGTATGCAAAGGGAGCCAGGATCGAGCGTAAGATCTTCAGGTTTTACATAAGTATAATCTATAATGCCCTGATCAGGCTGTTATTCAGGACGCGCATCCGCGACCATATGTGCGGGTTTAAAGCTTTTAAAAAAGACGTCGCTCTCAAGTTAGTGGAAGAGATGGGGTATGATACATCGCTACGCAGGGGTATTTTTTGGGATACTGAATTGTTAGTCAGGGCAATAAGAAACAACTATAAAATTAAAGAGATACCTATTTGGTGGAAAGAGCGTAATAAGAGCGCATTGTATTTCAAGAGAGAAATCGGGACTTTGGCATATATATTATCTTTTTGGTGGAAATTTACTTTTGTCAATAAACCTAAGGCCGGATGATGAATATCCTATTTTGGGTCCCATATCCTACGCAAGGCCCGAGCAACCGTTTCAGGGTGGAGCAGTATCTTCCTTATTTGAAACAGCGCGGCGTTAGCTATAGCGTTTCCTCGTTCTGGAGTGATAACGGCTATGAAGTACTTTACGGCAACGGAAGGTACCTGAAAAAGTTTTTTTCTTTTACCGGCGGAATGGCTTCCAGAGTTAAAGATATCGCAGGATTACGCCGTTTTGACGCGGTTTTTATTCACCGGGAGGCTTGCCCCTTAGGGACCGCAGTATTGGAAAGAATCGTGCGTTTAAAAAAGCCGGTCATTTTTGATTTTGATGACTCAATATTTTTGCCTTCTTTCACTTCGAGTAATAAAATCATGCGGATTTTTAAAAGGCCGGATAAGACTAAAAAAATCCTTGCCTTAAGCAGCCAGGTGATAGCGGGCAACAAATATCTCGCGGATTATGCCCTGCAGTTCAATAAGAACGTCAGGGTAATCCCTACTTGTATTGATACGGATAAGTATAATTATCCGGTTCCTAAAGCAGAGAAGAAAAAAATCGTTATCGGATGGATTGGCACTTATTCAACAAACCAATATTTGAAGTTATTAGCGGAGGTGTTTAGTGAGCTTTTAAAAGAATTTCCTGATTCTATTGAGATCAAGCTGGTAGGATGCAAACAGGATTTTTTCACGATCCCCGGGATCAGCTATAAGCGATGGTCGTTAGATACCGAAATCGATGATCTGCGTAGTTTTGATATCGGATTAATGCCGATATGGGATGATGCCTGGACGCGCGGAAAATGCTCTTTTAAGATCATCCAATATATGTCTATGGGTATACCGGTTGTGGCTTCAGCGGTAGGAATGAATAATGAGGTAGTTGTTGACGGAAAGAACGGATTTTTAGTTAATAATAACAAAGAGTGGAATAACAGATTGGTCCAATTGATTACGGATCCGGGATTAAGAATGCGTATGGGCCGGGAAGGAAGAAAGACAGTAGAAGAAAAATTTTCTCTTAAGGTGAATGCCCCGGTATTTTACGAAACCATATCCGGATGTGTAAAAAAGTAAGGAAGCTCTAATGTGCGGTATATGCGGTATTCTTAGTTATAAAGACAGTTATAGCGTGACAGAAGACACGATTGGCAAAATGTGCCTTGAGATGCAGCATAGAGGCCCGGACGGCCAGGGTATCTATTTGTCACAAAAGCAGCCGCAGGTCGGCCTGGGCCATCGCAGGCTCAGTATTATAGACCTTTCGGAAGCAGGCCGCCAGCCGATGTCCAATGAAACCGGTTCGCTTTGGATCGTTTTTAACGGAGAAATTTATAATTTTCAAGAGTTGACGGTTGAATTAAAGGGAAAAGGACACCGTTTCATTTCTCACACCGATACTGAAGCGGTATTACACGCTTACGAAGAATACGGCAGTGAATGCCTTAAACATTTACGCGGGATGTTTGCTTTTGCGGTTTGGGACCTATCGCAAAAAAAAATGATCCTTGCCAGGGACAGGATAGGGAAGAAACCGCTGTATTATCATTACAAGAACGGGATTTTCTGTTTTGCATCCGAATTTTCCGCGATTCTACAAAGCGGGCTGATTGAAAAAGAAATAAATTCAGAAGCCGTGGATTTTTATCTTACGTTCGGGTATATCCCTGCCCCTATGACTATTTACCGGGATGTTTTTAAGCTTATGCCGGGGAGTTTTTTAACTTTAAGCGACCAAAAGATCGAATTACGGCGTTATTGGTCGCTGGATTATTCAAAAAAAATCAAGATCAGCGAGTCTGACGCCAAAAATGAGGTTTTGAGCCGGTGCAGAGAAGCAGTTAAACTAAGGCTCCGCAGTGATGTTCCGTTAGGCGCTTTTTTAAGCGGGGGTATTGATTCCAGCGCGGTCGTGGCTTTAATGAGCGAGTCTATGGGGAGCCGTGTAAAAACTTTTTCCATAGGTTTTGAAGAATCCGGTTATAATGAGCTGTTTTTTGCGCGAAAAGTCGCGGAAAAATATAATACCGAACATCATGAATTTATCGTTAAACCCGATGCGCTAAAGATCCTTCCGGTTTTAGTGCAAAGGTTTGGCGAGCCGTTTGCTGATTCTTCGGCAATTCCTACGTATTATGTGGCAGAGCAGACCAGAAAATCCGTTACTGTCGCTTTAACCGGAGACGGAGGAGATGAGCTTTTTGCGGGATACCAAAGGTATCAGGCAATGCTGGCAGCTGAGATGTTGCGTAGGATTCCCGAATTTTTGAGAGAACCGCTATTTTTTGCGGCAAACCGTTTGCCTGATTCAACTAACCATAGGAGTACCATGAGGAAAATCCGGCGTTTTTTTGAGGCCGCAAAAATGCCTTTTGAACCCAGGTATATGAAATGGGTCGGTATATTTGATCAAAACCAAAAATCCCGGGCCTATTCTCAAAAGTTTGCTGATTCTTTAGTCCATAGCGGCGTGGGTAAATTCTTTGCTCCATATGTGGTTCCCGGTTATGCGTCAAACATAGTAGATACGCTTTTGGGGATTGATTCAAACACCTATCTGCCTTTTGATCTATTAGTAAAAGCGGATATTACTTCCATGGCTAATTCTTTAGAGGCGCGTTCTCCTTTTTTGGATTATAAACTTATGGAATTTGTCGCTCAGTTACCGGCTGAGCTTAAAATGCATAATTTTGTAAAAAAATATATTTTAAAAAACGCGATGAGCGGGCTCCTGCCGGACAAAAATATTCACAGGGAAAAAATGGGATTCGGAGTACCCGTCGGGGAGTGGTTTAGAGGCGAGCTTAAAGGTTTTCTGGCAGAAAATATTATGGCGGATAAGTTTTTTGGAAGAGGCTATTTTAACAGGCCAGAGATCGAGCGGATGTTCAAACTGCACACCGAAGGCAAGGCGGACTATACTTTTAAGCTTTGGGCGCTTTTGATGCTTGAGTTATGGCATCAGAAATTTTACGATTAAAATGAGATATTTATTAAAAACCAAGTTTTTTAAAAATTTTTCCAGTATATTCTTTGCGCAATTAATATACAAGGGTTTTGCTTTCGGCGTGATGATTTTTCTGGCACGTTACCTTGGCGCACAAGGATTCGGAGAATTTTCGTACGGACTTTCGTTTGTTTGGGCGTTTTTATTTATCTCCGATATCGGTTTGAGCGAATTGTTTATTCGCGATGTCGCAGCTGATAAAAAACTTATGGTTAAGTATGTCAATAATTCGATCGCTTTAAAGTTATGTTTAGCGGTTGCGTCTTATGTTTTCTTGGCAATTTTAGCGATGTTATTTTGCCATGACGGCGTTAAATTTTTGGTGGTAATGATCCTGGGGGCGGCAATTATTATTGATTCCAATATGTATTTTTTCCGTTGTTTTTTCCGCGTGCAGGAGAAAATGCATTACGAAGCGGCATTAATGCTCGTGGAAATCATTTTTAAATGTTTAATATTAATCATAGTTTTTGTCACGAGCTGGCAAATTTCACGCGTATTAATTGTCTCTTTTGCTTTTCTGTTAGTAAGCGCGATTAACCTGGTTATTACCTTAGGGGTGTTTTTGTTTAATTACAGGACCGGGAAAATCGGCCTGGAGCAAAAATTCTGGGGGTATCTTTTAGCTAACGGTTTCACTTTTGTGGCGATCAGCATACTTGGCCCGATAAATTTCAGGGTTGATGTCCTGATGTTAAGTGCCTTAAAAGACGATATCGCCAGCGGCTGGTTTAGCGCTAATTATAGGATCATCGAACAGGTATACATTATTCCTTTTACTATCGCGATAGTCTCATTGCCGATGTTTTCGCGTTTAAGCGGTTCAAAAAACGCATTATTGTCCAGGTTCAATAAATTGCTGGTTTTCCAGGTCCTTACAGGCATATTCTTCACTTTGCTGCTTTTTTGTTTTGGGAGTTATTTAATAAAAATAATCTTCGGACAGGAGTTTTTCGGTGCCGCGGCTTTAATGCCGGCGCTTTCTTTTGTTGTGCTTCCGTTGTTCATGAAACCGCTATTTGAAAAAATTATTTTTAGTTTACACGGCCAGATATTGCTCGGGCTTATTTACGGAGGCGGGCTTCTGCTCAATATTCTTTTGAATTTTGTTTTTATTCCGAGGTTTGGGGTTAGCGGGGCTTCCTATGCCACTATTTTAACCGAGATGACGATCGTAATCCTGTCGTTTTTAGTGGTGAATAACAGGATCTCCAGTTTAAATGAGAAAATGGTAATTGCAAGCGGCGATGACTTGCCGGGAATAAAGGAGTTGTGAACTAGTGCACGAATCTAAGAAGCTGGATCTAATGCTTTTTAAAGCAAAAGCAAAAAAGGATATCCCCGGTTATATTAGCGCCAGAAAACGGCGGGCATTTATCAGCCCTTTCGATTATTACAGACTGGTTTTAATGAAAGAAATCTTTTTGAAGTATCTTCCGGGCGGAAGGATGCTTGATATCGGGGCTAATATCGGGGCGATGTCGGGAGTTTATAAAAGTAGATGCTCCGAAGTGATTTTATCCGATATCGATGAGTTTATTATTAATTCGGCAAACCGCGAAAACGAGCTCGATAACGGCGAAAATCTAAGATATGTTTGTGCGGATGCGAAAAATTTAGCATTCAAAGACAGGCGGTTTAACGCTATAGTCAACCTTGAAACTATAGAACACCTGCCGGCCTGCGACCAGGAGCAGGTTATTGAAGAAATGCTACGTGTAACAAGAGAAGGAGGAACGATATTCTTATCTACGCCGAATTCCTTTTCTCTTGCCGGGCTGGAAGGGAAGCTGATGGAATTAATTAAGCGGGGTTTTAAGTGGACTGCCTGGGATCCGGACCATAAGTGCGTATATTCATCTTTCGGTTTCATAAATTTTCTTAAGCGTTTTGATAATAAACTTCAGATTGAAGAGGTGTACGGTTCTTATTTTCTACCGGGCAGCATTACTGTACGCATGCCGTTTTTTATACATAGGGTATTGGGTTATGTTTCTTATTTAATGGCTAAAGCAAGCAGGTATTTGCTGCCTTTGCGCTATACTGGTTTCACTATTATCGTTATCTTAAAAAAACGAGTTTAAGGGGAATAAACTATGCTAAAGCACGAGAATATTATTTGTATTTCTAGCATCGATTGGGATTTTATCTGGCAAAGCCATCAGCAGGTCATGTCTGCTTTTGCCAAAAATAATAACCGCGTCCTTTTTATCGAAAATACGGGAGTGAGAGGGGTCGGGTTTAGGGATGCTCCGCGTCTAAAAAAGCGATTTATTAATTGGGTCAAGAGCGTAAAAGGGTATCGAAAAGTCGCGGATAATCTTTACGTTTATTCGCCCTTAATCCTGCCTTTTCCTTATTCGAGAATAGCGCTATGGGTGAATAAATTTTTATTGATGCGTTCTTTGAAGAGATGGATGAGGGCAGCAGAATTCAATAATCCGATCATTTGGACTTATTTACCTACGCCGATTGTCTTAAGCCTGATCAATGAGATACCGCATAAATTACTCGTTTACTATATCGGCGATAATATGCCCGCTACCTCTAAAGGGGCCAGAAAGTCGGTTAAATACGAACAGGCTTTGCTGCGCAAGGCTGATCAGGTTTTTGTAATGCCGAAAGACCTTTTAGAATACAGCTTACGTTTTAACCAGCACGTAATACGCATACCTATGGGGGTAGACGTAAATAAGTTCCTTAATTGCCCGAATTTGGAAAAAACGCCGGACGATCTAACAGGTATCCGTAAGCCCGTGATCGGGTACATCGGAGGTTTCCGTAATTCTGTCGATGAACAGCTGATCGCTTTTCTGGCTGAGAGGTTTGCGGATCAAACTTTTGTTTTTGTCGGGCCGATCCAGACGGATATCTCAAAGCTGGCTAAATTCAAGAATTTGATTTTTGTCGGACAGAAACCGCATGAAGAATTGCCGAGATATATCAATATGTTCGAGGTAGGGATCATCGCGTATAAAAAAGATTCCTATGGCGATAATATCTCCTCCGGTAAGCTTAATGAGTATCTTATTATGGGAAAACCGGTTATATCTACAAGGCTGAAAGAGATAGAAAACTTCAATAAAGATAACGACGGGATAGTTTATATCGCAGATGATTACGAAGAGTTTGCGCGGATGATTTCAAAAGCGATAAAAGAAGATAACGGGGATTTAAGAAAAAAACGCGTTGAAGTTGCCTGCAAGAATAGCTGGGATAATAAGATCAAACAGATGTCAGAGGCGCTTCGGCAGGCAATCAAAAGGAAAGAGAATACGGAAGTATTCTGGCAGGATAAGTTATTATCTATGTATGCATTGGCCAAAAGTAATTTTTTCCGTTTAATCACGCCATTAGTAATAGCTTGGCTGCTTTTATTCTATACTCCTCTAGTCTGGTATATAGGAAAACCGTTAATAGTGTCTGAGCAGCCTCAAAAGGCTGACTGTATTATTGCCTTTGCCGGCGGGGTGGGGGAATCTGGCGAAGCAGGGCAAGGATACGAGGAAAGGGTTTATTATGCGGTAGAGTTATCTAAAAAGCGGTACGCCAAAAATCTGATATTTTCCTCCGGCTATACCTATGTTTTTAAGGAGCCGGTAATGATGAAAAGTTTGGCTACTTCTTTAGGTGTCCCGGCAAGCGCGATTACTCTTGAAGATAAGGCTACAAATACATACGAGAACGTATTATTTTCCGAAAAGATCTTATTGAGCAAGGGATGGAATTCCGCTCTTTTGGTGAGTTCTCCCTATCACATGCGCCGGTCATTTTTAGTAGTAAAAAAATTAGCTAATAATATTAATATAACTTTCACGCCTGTTCCTTTTAGTAGGTTTTATGCTAAGGGGGTTGAGCCCCACGGCGCTTTCGGCTTAAGGCAGATTACGTTTCATCAGATCAGAGGGATTTTTCACGAATATCTGGCGATTATTTCATATTGGTTGAAAGGTTATATTTGATAAAGTGTTATCCCGTACAGTTCTGGTATGAGTTGATATGATCTATAGGTGTAGGTTAGGAGTAGGTAAATGCATAATTTAATAACTAGGAATAAATACAGTATTTCTCAATATTTACTTTTTCTTTACCTTTTCCTGGTTCCTTTTATGAAGGTGCCAAAATTTGCGTTTATGGGGGATAAGATTCAGTATTGTGATTTAGTATTTATCCCACTTTTTTTTATACTTCTTATAAGTGTATTAAGAAAAAAAATTAAATTAGTAAAAGATTCGAAAGTTGTATTATTAATATTACTGGCAGTTCTTGCTACCGTTTCTCTATTTAATTCTCCCGTTAAGAGTGAGGTGTATTTTAATGTAGCAGGTATGATATATTTGATTTGTGTGTATTTTGTTATTACAAATTTGGTTACTGATAAGAAAACGCTTTACATCGCCATTTTTATATTTTCAATTACGTTACTTTTTATTTCTATATTGGGAATTTTGTTCTTTATTCTATTTAATTTTTTTAATATAAATTCTTTGTCTTTTTTTATGTATGGGAATGTTACAGATATACAGTCAGCTTTATTGCCGTTCAGTCGGTCATCATCGTTGTTGTGCTCGCCTGAGATGTATGTTAATTTTACAGTTTTGGGTGTGTCTTGCATGTCTATATATTATGCTGCTACGAAGAAGTACGATCAGCGAGTCCTAGGTATTAGTACCGCTTTAGTATTAGTAGGGATAATTTTAGCATTTAGCCGATCGTTTGTTGGTGTGTTGTTAGTGCTTTCAGCTGTAACTTTTTTGTTTCGTAAAAGAAGCCGATTGCTGTATTTTATTTTTATTATTTGTGTATGCTTGTTTATCGTTTTGGTTTTGTCCGCTATATTTTTATGGTTTTTTACTGTAATGCCGGTATCTTTTTCGGTAGATAAAAGTACAGGGTACGGCCACATCGTTTTTAATACAGGTTGGGATACGCGTTATTATCTTGCTAAGGCAGCTTTACGAATGGGGGTAGATCATCCGTTTTTAGGCTATGGTTTAGGCTCTTTTACAAATAATTTCTCATTGTTTATGTCCCAAGCAGACCTTTCTGCTTTAATGGTGCGCAGGGGTGTGCCTCTAGAATTGCTGCGAATTGATCCTCATTCCTTGTATTTCGGAGTAATTGCCGAAATGGGTTTCCTTGGCCTAATTATGTTAATGTGTTTTTTTACTCTTATATTGTCTAAATTATGGAAAGCAACCAAATTAGCGTGCGGCGATAGGATTATGACCTTAGCTTGTTACGTATACTTTTTTTGTATCATCGGTTATTTAATTAATGGATTTTTTGCTGATGTTTTGTCAATGCGTTTTTTATGGGTCAGTTTATCGCTGGGTGTAGCTTCCGCGAATATCACGAGAGAGGAGTCTTGCAGGGGATGATATTTGTTATTTTGGCCATTTATAACGAAGAAAAATCGCTGCAGGCGTTAGTTGAGGATATCAGGGGAGCCTTGCGCAAAGAAGATTATAAAATAATCGCGGTTGATGACGGCAGCTCTGATCGTTCTCATCATATTCTGCTGCAATTAAAAAAGGAAGATATGATTATTGCCAAACACCGAGTTAATTTATCTATCGGAGCGGTTTTTTCAACCGGTTTTAACATAGCCTTAAAAGAATCTAAAAGCAATGATGATATAGTTATTGTCATGGAGAGTGACCAGACCAGCGACTCAGAATTATTGCAACAGATTGTCGACGAGATAAGGATTAAAGGAAAAGATGTTTCTATCGCCTCGCGCTATATCAAAGGAGGTGGTTATATAAATTTTCCTTTAACCAGAAGGCTCTATAGTTTCTGCGCGAATAATATCCTCAGGCGGTATTTTCCTATTCACAAGATAACCGATTACACAATATTCTATAGAAGTTACAGGATTAAAGTATTGCGCCAAATTATGGAGCTTTTTGGCCTGTATAATTTTATCCACTTTAGAGGTTTTGTCAGCAATTCTGAGATATTGATCAAGGCATCCTGCTTTACCAGGAAGATATCCGAGATTCCGTTCTTGTACAACTATGGAAACAAAAAAGGCAAAAGCAAGCTTCTTATATTCAGTAATATCCTAGAATATTTCTATTTTATTTTTTCAATGAAAAAGATAATAGCGTCAGTAAAAAATTTAGAATTTTGGCATGAGTGAGCTGATAAAATGTAATTTATGCGGGGATGACGCCTGTGAAGTTATCTATTCTTCAACGATAACTGATAAAGAGGCGTTAGTGGCAGGGCATTTAGCCTGTACTAATGCCGGGCACAGTAGTCATCATAATATTGTCAGGTGTAAGAGCTGTGGCCTTGAATATTCTAATCCTCGGGATTCAATTGAGCTGCTCTCTAAATTTTATAGAGAGGTAAAAGATGATTTTTATAATATTATAGTAGTATCCCGCAAAAAAGCTTTCGAGAGGTCTTTTCCTCAAATCGAAAAATTAAAGAAAGGTAACCGGCTACTGGATGTCGGCTGTTATACCGGCGTGTTTCTGGAAATAGCCAGGGACAAGGGGTATAGTGTATGCGGCATTGAGCCTTCAGAATGGGCATCGGGGGTAGGCAGCAGGAAGGGGCTGGATATTAAAAATTATGGAATCGAAGATATGGGAAAAATAGATTCAAAATTTGACATAATAACAATGTGGGATGCGATAGAACATTTTTCTGATCCACTCGGCGCTTTGGAACTGTGTTTTGATAAACTTAATCCTGCAGGAGTTATCACTATCACTACTATGCGATGTGAAGGTCTATTTTATTTTCTTTGCGGACGGCGTTGGCCCTGGTTCATGCGGATGCACCTTTATTATTTTACCTTTGATACCTTAAAGAAAATGCTTGATAAAGCGGGTTTTAATGTAGTTTCAGTCCGCCCCTACACGCATTATATTAATTTGAGTTATATTCTTTATAAAGTAGGCCTAAGGTTTTCATCCCTATTGAATAATTTTATTTTACAGCGGATAATGCTTCCGGTGCAATTAGGCGATTTTATGGAAATCTACGCCGCCAAGAAAAGCTAAGATGAACATCTTGTTGATTAATCCCTTATGGTCCAAAGATACTAAGAGCATTTTTCGTTATTTATACGGAGTGTTTCCGCCGTTGGGGATTGCTCTTTTAGCCTCAATTCTGGAGCAGGACGGCCATCGGGTCAGGATAATCGATTGTGCCGCGCATGAGATCATACCCGCAGATATTATTAAACATATTTCAGAAAAATTTGATTTTATCGGAATAACCGGGGCTTCTCAGTCTGCCCCGATGTCTTATGAATTAGCCAAAGTGATTAAAAAAAACTTTGATACGCCTATTATTATGGGTGGTATTCATGCTACAGCCATGCCAGATGAGGTTATCGGTAACCCTTATATTGATATTTGCGTACGGGCCGAAGGAGAAGAGACAATAAAAGAGATCGTTATGAATAAGGCTCTCTCCACAATCAAGGGTATTTCTTATAAGGCCGACGGCAGGGTTATTCATAATCCTAATCGCGAACCAATCGCAGATTTAGATAGCTATCCCTTACCCGCCTATCACTTATTGCCGATGAAACTATACCGTTCTATGTTAGGTGTATCTATTAAATGGCCTTCAATTGGATTAATAATTTCGCGTGGCTGTCCTGGTAAGTGTGAATATTGTTATCCTAATTCTTTAGGCGATAAAGTAAGGATGAAAAGTCCGGGCAGGATATTGGAAGAATTATTGTTATTAAAAAATGATTACAGATTCAAAGAGGTTGATTTTTATGACGATACCTTCACATTCTTTAAAAATAAAGTAGTTGAAATCTGCGATTTGCTTATTCAGAATAAGGTGGGGTTAACCTGGTCGTGTTTGACCAGGCCGGATTTTGTTGACGAGCCATTATTAAAACGGATGAAAGAAGCCGGTTGTCATCAACTTATGTATGGTATTGAGTCCGGTAGCTCCGAAATACGGAAAAAAATCAATAAAAAAGTAGACGTAGATTTTAAAAAGATTATTAAAATGACTCAGCGTTCAGGCATACAGGTTCGCGCTACCTATATGATAGGAAATTATGATGAAAGGTATGAGGATGTTCTAAAAACCATATCTTTTGCTAAATACGTTAATTCAGATTTAGCGGTTTTTAATGTTTGTACCCCTTTTCCGGGGACAGCCCTTTACCGGCGCCTAGAGGCAGAAGGAAGAATATTGACCGAGGATTGGTCTAAATACGATTTTTTCAATGTTGTTTTCAAACATCCGTATTTAACCGCAAAAGAAATTATTTACCTCTACAAGCAAGCGAATAAAGAGTTTTATTTTAGGCCAATTATCTTTATAAGGCAGCTTATGGCCTTATATAATTTTAACCGAATGATCCTCCTCTTTAGAATAAGCATTGCTATTATCAAAGGTTTGATTAACTGGAGATAAGTTCTATGAGAGTTTTGCTGATTATGCCTCCTGCGGAAAATACAATTAAATTTCTACGGGGTTGGCAGCTGTCAAGCTCGGACTATGGGACCTTTCCGCCATTAGGTTTATTATATATCGCTACGGTTCTCAAGAGCAATCTAGCGAAAGTGGAAATAGAGATTTTAGATTGTCCTTCAGAAAAAATCAACTATCAGCAACTTGAAGCGGCTATTAGGAGATTTAAGCCGGATGTGGTAGGGATAACCACCTTTACCTTTTGTTTAGTAGACGTTTTAAAAACAGCAAGATTAGTAAAGGCCATAAATAATGATACTCATATTTGTTTAGGTGGCCCGCATAATGCGAATTTTCCGGAGCAAACTCTGGATTATCCGGATATTGATTCCATAGTTTTAGGGGAAGGGGAATATGTTTTTTTGGAATTGATAAAATCTTTAATTGCAGGCAGCCCCCCGCCTGAAATTCCAGGGTTGTATTTTAAGAATAACCTTAGAGTCAGTCAATTCGATAAGAGCTTAATTGAGGATCTAGATGAGATACCAGTTTTGGATATCGGTTTTATTAAAAAGGGAATTTATAAAAGCACCGTAGGTAAGTACGAAAATATCATTACCCTGCTTACTTCCCGGGGTTGTCCTTATCAATGTACTTTCTGCGATACCCCGGTTAAAAAATTCCGTAGCCGCAGCATTGACAATATACTTGAAGAGATAATGTTAAGGCTTGACCAAGGTTTTCAGGAGATATTTTTTTACGATGATACCTTTAATATTATGCCTGAGAGGGTAATAGATTTAAGCGAAAAAATCATTAAAAATAAAATTAAATTCGCCTGGTCGTTTAGGGGCAGAATTAATACCTGTTCCTATGAAATGTTAGAAATTGCTAAGCGCTCCGGATGCCAGCGGATCCATTTTGGAGTCGAGACTGGGACAGATGTAGGATTGGAAGAGCTAAAAAAGGGGATAACCGTAGGACAAATAAAAAATGTTTTTAACTGGTGCCGTAAATTAAAAATTAAGACTATAGCTGATTTTATCATTGGGTTACCTTTTGAGAAGAGCAAGGAAGAAGTAGTCAAAAATATCGAAAGGTTGATCAGTTTTTTTCCGGACTACGCCCAGTTTAATGTTTTACAACCGACACCGGGGAGTCAGATATATCAGGAAGGGGTAAAAAAGGGGATTATTAGCCAGGCAAGATGGGAAGGTTTTGTCCGTTCGCCTTACCCGCAGTTTCAACCGCCTCTGTGGGAAGAGTATCTTAAGCAGGATGATTTGGCCCTACTATTATATTTAGCTTACAGGAAATTTTATCTTAGGCCCGGTTGTATAGCCAGAAATCTGTTTTCGATTACCACCTTCGGCGAATTTAAAAGAATGATTTTCGGAGGGATAAAGATATTATTCAGAAAGTAAAAACATAAGATTAATAAACAATATCTTATTAGGCCTGGTAATATTTTTGCCGATTTGAGTGTTAATGGTTGTCAAGTTGCTCATACAGATTATATTGGAATATAACCCGAAAAATTAATTTGCACTTATTTTTAGGTATTGCAGGATTTTATTGTTTAATTATAATTATATTCTATGGGTTATTAGTTACGATCTTTAAAACACAACGGAGGCAGGAATGAAAATAATAGATGAAAAGGGCGTAATTTTTAAAAAAATAAATATCGCAGATTTTTTGATAGTACTATATTTAATAATTTTTTCTTTTTTATTTTATTACGCTTATAAAAAAATAAAGCCGACGGATGAATTACGAAATTCCGGGCAGATTACATTAAATTTTGCGCCTCCCGTTGCAATAGATAATAATAAAAATTCTTCAGATTTTGACGGGCGGTTAAATAATATCGAAAAAAGAATACAAAATTTAGAAAATAAATTAAATAAGAAAAGGTAGCTGTTGCTAAAGCCCATGCCGATAAAAGAATATTTAAAAGAGAGCTATTTCGCGAAACAATTTTTTTCAGTATTTACGTTTTTTCGGAACATATTTATGTCGACAAAAAAACATATTGGTTTTTTAATTATTTTTAAGCCATCGGAATTATACGATATTCTGATAATTGCTATTTTAGTGGAAACAGTTTTTTCATTTGTCACTCATCAAACTATCAGGCTTTTTGCCGTATTTTTACGTCTTACATTTATTTTACTGTGTTTAATTAACCGTTTTTATACGAAAAAAACCTGTGGCATGATAGCTGGAAGTTTTGTTTTAAGATATATTAGAAACATCATTAAAGGATAGTATTTTCTTTTCTTCAGGCTTGATTTTATATGCGAAAAAATATCTTAAAGATCCTTATATTTTTTTTGAGTATTTTATTAGCTTTCTTGTCATCAGCTAGATTTGCACGGGCAGCTTTTATTGCGTGGAATTCTTTCAGCGGAGAATTGCTGGCTAATTTCCCTTTTTATTTTACTTTGAAGTCTATCAATCCTGCATTATATAATTCAATATCATCATATCCTGATCTGCCTTGGTTTAATGGTGGATGGTTCTATGGACCTATTCATCATATTTGGCTTTTCCCGTTTATACTCATCTCTGGTTCAATCCAGGTATTTTTTCGCTCGCTGCTGATTTTTTATTGTGCCAGTATTATTTTTATCGCTAGGTTATTCTATAAACAAATTCTATCGGGCATCGTAAGTAAAGTGTACCCACTGTTATTTACCGCTATATTTTTTGGAGCATTTGCTTTGATGGATAACTTAACTCAGAGAAATGTAGAACTTTTTGAATTGTTGTTAATTATTGCCGCATTTATTGCTTTAAGTAAAAAACGCGAGTATCTTGGGGGAATTTGCTTATGTTTGGCGGCAACGGCTAAATTATTACCGTTCATTTTTTTACCGTATTTAATAGTTAAAAAGAGAAAGAAAGCCGTAATTGCTTTTTTAGGAACTTTTTTAGTAATTATTTTTCTTGGCCAACTTTTCTTGAGATGGCAGAAATATCTTGTTTTTGATTTTTCCAGCATGGCGCATCAAGGCATTATTCCTGAGGCCAGCAGCCTTTTTGGGCAAACCTATCTATCTCCGATTCGGCATACAAATAGTTCCCTGTGCGGGTTTATTCTTTCATTTTTTGCGCATATCGATATGAGCAAGCAGATACCCCAGGTTACTTATTTGACTCATAATTTTTTTCTCCCCAATGTAATTTTTATATTTATCGCTCTTTCTATCTTTCTTGTCAGTTTTTTCTTTTTTTATAAAACAGCTCAAAAGGGTAATTTATTATATGAATTTTCTCTTGTGTGCCTTGTTATGCTCCTTGTTAGTACTCATGTGAATCCGCATTATTATGTTTTTACGATTCTTGCAGCAGTTAGTATCCTGTATTTTTTATTTATAACTGGGGAAAATGTAAATTTTAAAAGACGGCAAAGATTATTTACCATATTTATTTATATTTGTGCATTATTGTTGAGCGGATTTTTGATTCCGTTTACGCTATACGGAAAGATGTTTCATTTAAAAAATGTTGTTTTTCACTATTTTACAACTTATAATATACTTGCTTTAGGGACTTTGGTCCTATGGTTTATTTTGATACGGCTTTATGTTTATGATTATGTGCAAAAAGCTGCTATTGCCAAAAATTAAACTTTTAGATGCGGTATAATCAGAAAGAAAAGAGATGAAATTTTTAATCACTGGCGGAGCCGGTTTTATCGGTTCACATCTGGCTGATGAATTAATCAATGGCGGCCATGAAGTGATAGTTTTGGATAATTTATCAACCGGAAGACTTGAGAACGTTTCTCATTTAGGGAAGGGGCGTAATTTTGAGTTGGTGGTTGGCACAATCCTGAATGAAAATTTGGTTGATAAACTTATTGAGAAGTCTGATGTCATTTTCCACCTCGCAGCAGCGGTAGGCGTAGAATTAATTGTTAAGAAACCGCTGGAATCGCTGACTACCAATATAAGGGGGAGCGAAATTGTCCTTGAAATGACAGAGCGTTATCATAAGAAAATTCTGATTACTTCTACGTCAGAAATTTACGGGAAAAATATAAATGGCCCGTTAAAAGAGGATGATGACAGGATTTTAGGGTCGCCTTTAAAGACACGCTGGAGTTATTCGACTGCTAAAGCGGTGGATGAAATGCTTGCTTATGTTTATTGGAAACAAATGCAGGTTCCTTCGATAATCGTGAGATTGTTTAACACCGTAGGCCCAAGGCAGACAGGCGCCTACGGAATGGTTTTGCCGCGTTTTGTGGAACAAGCGCTTAAAAACGAACCTATCACTATCTACGGTTCGGGAAAGCAGTCGAGGTGTTTTATACATGTAACAGATGTAGTTAAAACGCTGGTCAAGTTAATAGGTAATCAGAATGCTGTAGGAGAAGTTTTTAATGTCGGCAGCCAGGAAGAGGTAACGATAGAACAGCTGGCAAACGAGGTTATCAGGATAACTAAGAGTTCTTCAAAATTAGTATATATCCCTTATGAAAAAGCATATGAAGAAGGTTTTGAGGATATGCAGCGTAGAGTTCCCGATACTAACAAAATCAATAAATTGATCGGTTTTAAGCCCGCCTATTCGTTAAAAGAAATTATCGAAGATATAGTAAAGCACCGACAATAATCGTCTTGCCTATCAGGCCCACCTTAAACCACTGGGATATATGAAAAAAATCAAAATTTTAAGGATTATTGCGCGCCTTAACGTTGGAGGGCCGGCAATCCATTCTATCTTAATTAGCGCGTATCTGGATAATAGCCGGTTCGAAACACTGCTTGTCCACGGAAGTACGGGTAAGGGCGAAGGGGATATGTCCTATTATATGGAAGGTAAAAATATCGCGACTTATTTTATGCCTGAGCTAAAGAGGGAGCCTAAGTTTATTGATGATTATACCAGTTTCAGGAAAATAAGCCGCCTGATTAAGGAATTTAGGCCGGATATTATTCATACTCATACCGCCAAGGCCGGAGCCGTGGGCAGGCTCGCAGGTATGCTATATAATTTCCTGCATCCGCGTAGCCGGATTAAATTGATCCATACTTTTCACGGACATGTATTTGAGGGTTATTTTGGCAAGTTTAAAACCGGTATTTTTCTCTTGATTGAGAGATTCTTGGCCTATTTTAGCGATAAGCTGGTAACGGTTAGCGATTCATTAAAAAATGAGCTGGTTTCACTAAAAATCGGCAATAAAGATAAGATTAAGGTTATACCATTAGGTTTTGATTTGGCTAAATTTTTAGCTATTCCCGGAAAAGCCGTTGAAAACAGAACAATCAATATCGGTATCGTTGGGAGGCTGGCGCCGGTTAAAAACCACCGTTTATTTTTACAGGCTGCGCAACGAATCTCCGAGCTTAATACGAAAGAGAAAATGAATTTTTTTATCGTCGGTGACGGCGAATTAAGGCAGGAACTGGAAATATATGCGCATGACCTTGGCATATCCGGTTCGGTAAAATTTTTAGGCTGGCAGAGAGATTTGCCAAAAATATATACTGACATTCTGGATATCGTGATGCTTACTTCGTTTAATGAAGGCACCCCTGTATCATTAATCGAAGCAATGGCATCTTCAAGGCTGGTTTTGGCGGTAGATGTGGGAGGAGTCAAAGATCTATTGGGCCGGGAAATTTGCGAATATAAAAGCGTTAATAGTTCCTTCAGGGTTATGGAAAGAGGAGTATTGATAAATCCTGCAAATCCGGAAAATTTTTCTACTGCAGTAGCCTTTTTATTAAAGAACGCCGTATTAAGACAAAATATAATCTCTAATGCAAAAGAATACACAAGATCAGTTTTTACCAGAGAAAGATTGGTTCAGGACATTGAAAAGCTGTATCTTGATATTTTGAAAGTTAGCAGTCAATAGCTTGCCAATGTATTCATCACATCCCGCCGGTTTTCATCCGAAAAATAATAGATTTTTTAAATAAATATGGTATAATATTATCCTTGCTTATATTTATAATAACACCTTGATTTTGCTGGAGATAGCGAAAATGCAATATACGCTTTTTTTATTGATTCCTTTTGTTCTAAGCCTGATATTTACCCCGATTGTACGCAAGCTCGCCTTTAAAATCGGCATGATTGCTATGCCCCGTGTTGACCGCTGGCATAAGCAGCCGACAGCCCTTCTTGGCGGTATTAGTATTTATTTGGCCTGCATATTTTCTGCACTTTTCTTGGGGATAAGAACTCATGCCGCCGTAGGTTTATTCTTAGGGGCAACTTTTCTTTTTATCTTTGGCCTTATCGACGATAAAGTGCATTTTGCTCCTTACGTCAAATTATTCGCTCAGATCATCGCGGGGTGCGTCGCCGTACTTTTCGGGATTACTATAGGGCTGCCCTTAAATCTTATTTTATTAATACCATTGACCTTGCTGTGGATCATCGGAATCACTAATGCATTTAATCTTCTGGATAATATTGATGGCCTGGCAGCCGGCATCGCGGCAATATCGAGCTTGACGCTGTTTTTATCATCTGCATTGATCGCGCATAATCCACTTGGCATATTTGCTTTGATTATTTTTGGAGCAACCCTGGGATTCCTGCCTTATAATTTCAATCCCGCTAAAATTTTTATGGGTGATTCCGGGAGCATGTTTTTGGGGTATTCTCTTGCTGTGATCTCCATAAGTGCCGCCCCCCGGCACATTTCAAACCTATTGATCACGATGATATTACCGGTTTTTATCCTGAGTGTCCCTATTTTTGATACTATTTTTGTGATGATTGGCCGTAAATTGCTCGGAAGAAAAGTGTTTGAAGGCGGCAGGGATCACACGTCTCATCGCCTTGTAACGCTGGGGCTCTCTCCCAGAAAAACGGTGTTATTGTTGTATGCCATAAGCACGCTTTTTGCCTCTGTGGCAATTTTATTCAGCCATTTGAATTTATTTGTTATTCTTTCTTTCGCTTTTCTTCTGATCGTGGTGATGTTCTTTTTGGGTGCGTTTCTTTTTGAGATAGATACTACGCAAAAAAGCACCAATCTTAAGCGCATCCAGAAAAAATATTCCGATCAGCGCGTTGTGCTAAATAATGTTTTTCTGCACAAACGCAGGATCGTGGAGGTATTTCTGGATTTTGTTTTTATCTGTATCGCATACTTTTGCGCATATTTTCTTAGGTTTGAAGGTGATTTGTTCCATAGGAATTCGCATCTTTTGCAGCAATCGCTGGTTTGGGTGATCTTGATCAAAATGACCGCATTTTTTATCTGCGGATTGTACCGCGGGGTGTGGAAATATATCGGTATTTCTGATTTTTTTACGGTTTTTAAAGCTGTGAGTGCGGGTTCTTTATTATCGATTATGTTAATTACTTTTCTTTTCCGGTTTAAAGATTATTCGCGGGCAGTTTTTTTTATTGACTGGCTGGTTTTATTATTCCTGGTACTTGGCTCAAGATTCCTTTTTAGAATGATCGAAGAGGTATTTAGCCAGGTCCATAACAGCGGTAAGCGCGTCCTTATTTTTGGAGCAGGCGACCTCGGGGAGATGGTAATCCGGGAGATCAAAAGAAATAAGTCCTTAAACTATAACCCGATCGGGTTCATCGATGATGACCCGCGTAAGCTTGGGCATAAAATTCATGGCGTGCCGATATTGGCATCGCGTAACAGGATCAAAAGCCTTGTTTCTTCCCATGAGATTGCGGAGATCCTGGTTGCCATACCATCGCTGGATCAACAGAGTTTTATAGAGTTGACCAGATTCCTGGATGATTGCGGAGTTCCCTTTAAGATTGTGAAGAGTATTTTGGATGAAAACAAAAAAAATGAAATTCAAACAAACTGAAGTTATTAATTTCTGTGATAAAGCAATTATATTTTCTTTATATGGCGTAGCTTTTTTTCTGCCTATCTCTAAAGCGATAATCGAAGTCTTTATCTATATTTCGATCGCGGCTTTTCTATTAAAAAAGTTGCTGGCGAAAGAAGATGTCGTAAGAAGCCCTATTAACATCCCGGTAACCGCATATTTTTTCATTTCTTTTTTCTCTATATTCTTTAGTAGTAATCCCGGAATCAGCTCAAGCTCGTTTTTAGGGAAGATCCTGCAGAATATCGCTTTCTTTTTTGTTGTTGTTGATGTTTTAAATTCTGAGCGCAGGTTAAAGAATATTATCTATATATTGTTTTGTTCATCTTTGCTCTTGGGGATTGATGGAATATTCCAATATTTTACGCATCGGGATTTCTTGCGTCTGCGCAAAGATCTGATGATTCCCAGGATCTACGCCTCTTTCGGTACCCCTAATGACTTCGCCTGTTATCTGATCACGGTTATTCCGTTTATCATTTCTTTGTTTTTTCTGAAAACTAATTCCCGGAAGTATCGCTTGTTTACCGGAGGATTGTTTTTATTATTATTCATCTGTTTGCTTCTTACTGTTTCACGTGGTGCATGGTTTGCCTTTTTGGGCCTGATATTGTTTATAAGCTTATGGATTCCGCAGTTATGGGTTTTGATTTTCTCCATTGCGGTTTTTATTGCAGTCACGATCGTTTTTTTTCCGCCATATGTCAG
>JAPLLZ010000050.1:22936-24148 GCA_026387265.1 Candidatus Omnitrophota bacterium | reverse complement strand
TTTTATCTTTATTGGTATATGGCTCAGACAGTTTCTGGCCATGCTTATGAAGACACCAAAGAGATGCTGGAAAAATTAGCCAAAGATGAATTAGAGCATGCTGGGGAATTAGCAGATTTAATTACTAAATTAGGCGATGTTCCGGTAGCTAACCCGATGGATTTAGAGAAGGGTGCTAATGCTCCATATTTGATGCCTCCGAAAAATACTGCTGATATTAACCGGATTATCCGTATTGTTGCTGAAGCAGAGGCCGGGGCAATTGAGGTTTACAATAAGCTGGCTAAGAAAACATTCGGTAAAGATAATGTGACTTACCAGTTAGTTACGCATATATTGAGTGAAGAAGTAGATCACGAAGAGATGTTTGAGAATTTGCTGGAAAGATAACGTATAGAGCGTTTGAAAAAATATTTAACGGAGGAATGTTATGGCAAAAGTTTCAGTCGACGCTTCAACATGTGTAGGTTGTGGTTTATGTGAACAATCTTGTCCGGATGTTTTTGAAGTGCAGGGTGACGGGGTAGCGCATGTTAAATCTCAGGTTTGTGCAGCTTGTAATTTACAGGAAGTAGCAGATTCTTGTCCGGTTAGTTCGATAAAAATAGGTTAAAAAGTAAAATTTAGAATAAAGCAAAGGGGACGGTTCTCTTGCACTGAAATTAGTTTAAGAGAACCGTCCCCTTTATTCTATTGAGCCTTTTTCATTAACTGCGTAGTAAATTCAGAAAAATATTCTTCTTTTTTGGTAGATAATAGTCTTTTAGAGAAACCTTCTTTTTCTTGCAGGAATTTATTTTCATCGATAGGTTTGGTGGCTTTAAGTTTAATAATGTAGTAGCCTTTATCGTTAGAGATTATACTGCTTGGTTCATTATTTTTTAGTTTATTAGCGTTTTCCCAAAAAATCCTGCCAATTCCTAAATTTTCAATCATACTGGTAGATTTGAAAAAATCAGTCGTTGCATTTTTTAAACCGCAAGCCGTAGCCGCTTGGTTAAATTCCATCTGTTTTAGTTTCTCTGCGCATTCGCTTATTTTTTGTTTAGCCATTTCTTTAGCTTTTTCATTGATTAGCGTATTTTTAACCTGATCTTTTATTTTATTTAATTCTGGAATGTGCGCCGGAATATCTTTAGTCGGTGGTTCTTTAAACATTGCTTTATTTTGATCAAAATAGCTGCTAATTTCTGCCTCGCTGGGGTGAATGGT
>JAPLLZ010000050.1:5009-22929 GCA_026387265.1 Candidatus Omnitrophota bacterium | reverse complement strand
TTAATGGTTTTGGCTAAATCCAAGAAGATGCTGGCAATGTAATACATGCTTAGTTCTTCGTTGGCTTTGAGGTATTCCTGACGGATCTGTTCATCGCTTAGTTTTAGGTTTTGGGTAATTTGATTATAAAGCTTGCTTAAGGTTAGGTTTTGACGTGTTTGTTCTTCAAAAGTACGCGGCTGTAAGCGCAGGATATAACGCAGGGTTTCCTGGTATGCTTTATTATTAAAACCGTTTTTATCCTGGAAATATGGCGCATTTTGGATTTCTTCGATAACTTCTTTATCTTTTACATTGATCCGCCTTTTTTTTGCTTCGTATAAAAGGATTAATCTTTCCCATGCCTGGGCCTGGAAATTTAAATATTTTTCGATTTCCGGGAGTTTATCGCCAAATTGCATAATTGCCATGGTTCTTACGGCGATCAAGGAGTTGTTGAATTCTAAGTTTGAGATATTTTTACCAAAGATCCTTCCAACAATTGTTCCTTGTTCATTTTTTGTCCCCCCGAAACCCCACAGGGCAAATGCTGGTATAATAATTACGGCCAGCCCAATCCATATTTTTTTAGCAGTCTTTTTATTGCGTAATATTTTTAACATTTTTAATCCTCCAATATATTCATTAATTATAAGATAAAATACCCGAATTGCAATACAGATTTTCTTGTTTCTTAGTGGCGGGCTTGGATTTAGCATAAAATGATAAAAGCGTATTATTTCAAGAAAGTTAAGAATATTCTTGATAAATTTAAACATTACTACTATAATTATTTAAACAGGCTTAAAGAATAAAGGTTTTTTCATAATATTGTAAAACGGAATTTATTAAAACAGTTTGAAAAACAAGGAGTTAGGCTTATGCCAAATAGGTTTTTCAAAATAAATTTTCAAAAAAGGTTATTAAGTATTATTGCAGTAAGTGCTGCTTGTTTAATCTGCAATATCGCTACCGTTGGTTTAAATTTTCCACAAGTAAATAACTTTGTTTATGCCGGTGAGGATTTTTCTAATTCTCCCGGTTTTATTTTTGCGGAAGCCGATGCCGTGATTGGTTTGTTGGAAAAAGAAAAAAGTTCTTTAAAAGAACAGCTGTTGCGAACCGAAGACAGGCTGCAAAGAACAGAGGAAAGATTAACTGATCAGCTGGCAGTCTTAATTAAATCTAAACAGGAAACCGAAGGTAGTCTTGCCCTTTTGGAAAAAGAAAAAGATTTATTAAGCGAGCAACTCTTGCAGACCCGGAATGATTTGAGCCGGGCAGGAGGCCAGTTGAATGAACAATTGGCAGCTTTAACTAAGTCTAAACAAGAAGTTGAGAATAAGATTGTTGTACTAGAGAAAGAAAAGTCTGCTTTAGCTGAACAGCTTGCACAGAAAAAAGATGATTTAAGTAAGGCAGGAGTAAGGTTAAGCGATAAGATGGAAACTGCCGCTAAATCTAAGCAAGAACTTGAGGCTAAGCTGGGTATATTAGAAAGAGAAAAAGCTGTTTTAAATGATCAGTTGGCGCAGGCAAGAAATGATTTAAACAAAACAGAGGCAAAGTTAAATGATCAGGTCGCATCTTTAACTAAGTCTAAACAAGAAACCGAAGTCAAACTCGCTTTGCTGGAAAAAGAGAAATCCGCTTTAAAAACGCAGCTTTTACAGGCAGGCGATAATTCAAAATATGCGGAATTAAAATTAAATAATCAGATTACTGTTTTAACTAAAGAAGCTGCTGCTTTGAAAGATCAGCTTGCTCAGGCGGAAAATAATTTAAAAGAAACCGAAGGGGAATTGAATGATCAGCTGGCGGTTTTGACCAAAGCCAAGCTGGAAGTCGAGGCTAAGCTTGCGCGTCAGGAAACTAAGGCTGGCCTTCAGGAGAAAGAGATAGCATCTTTAAAAGAACAGCTGAGTAATTTAGATAAGGCCAGGCTTGATTCTGAAAAAAAATTAAAATCCGAATTGGTCAGCTTAAGAGAAAAGAGGGCTTCTTTAAGCAAGCAGCTGGCGGATTTAGGAAAAGTCAAACTTGATTCCGAGACTAAGCTAAGGACGGATATAGAGAGTTTAGAGAAAGAAAAAGCTTCGTTAAAAGAATTGCTTATGCAATCAGACGAGAGATTAAAGAAAACAGAGGAACGGTTGAATGAGCAATTGGCAGTTTTAACTAAATCTAAACAAGAGACTGAAAATCGGCTTGCCCTTTTGGAAAAAGAAAAAATAGCTTTGAATAAACAACTGGTGGATTTAGGAAAAGCCAAACTTGATTCTGAAAAAGAATTAAATTCTGATTTAGATGATTTACAAGCAGAGAAAACTTCTTTAAAAGAACAGCTTTCTCAGACCGAAACTAATTTGCGGGATAATGAAGCAAGATTAAATGAACAGCTGGCTACTTCTGTTAAATATAAAGAAGAAACTGGTTCAAGAATCGCTCTTTTAGAAAAAGAAAAGTATGCTTTAAAGGGTGATCTCTTCCAGGCAGAAAAGAGCGCCAGAGAAAAAGAGGTTGCCTTGAATGATCAGCTGGCAGCTTTAACTAAAGCCAAACAAGAAATTGAAGCTAGGCTTGTTTTAGTAAGTAATGAAAGGAATTCCTTGAATGAGCAGCTTAGCGGACTAGCAAAGGCCAAACTTGATTCTGAAAATAAATCTAAGTCTGATTTAGCCATTGCTGCCGAAGAAAAAGCTGTATTAAAAAGGCAGATTGCTGCTTTAGAGGAAGACAAGCGTGATGCTGAAAACGAGCAAAGTAATTTAATTGCTTTCTTCAATAAACAAATTAGCGCATTAGATAAAGCCAAGCTTGAGGCTGAGAATAGATTAAAAACTGAGCTAGCCAGTTTAAGCCAGAAAAGCAAAGAGGGGGAGAATAAATTAGCCGCCAAGATTTCCACTTTGACTATTGGTGAAGCTAATTTCAGGGCAGAGATTGAGTCGTTGAATAAGAGCAAAAAAGAGGCAGAGGATAAAATCAAAGCATTAAAAGATGAGTCATCTTCTTTGCAGGCAGGGTTTGACGAGCAGATTGCTTCTTTAAACACCAGAATCAGCGCGCTTAATGATAAAAACACAGATTTACAGACCGAGCTGCAAACTAAGACAGATGTACTTAATGCTACTATGCGTTCATCAGATGAAGCTAAAGCCGGGGTTGAAACTCTGCTGCAAAATGAGATAGCATCTAATACTGATAAAGAGATTAAAATAAAAGAGTTGGAGGCCCAGATTGCTACTTTAATAAAAGAGGCGCCGGCATGTAAAGATCAGCTGAGCCTTACCGATAAAGCCAGGGAAGAGGCAGAATCAAAAGTAGCCTCAATAATTAGGTCCAAGGAAGATCTGGCGACGGAATTTAATCGGCAACTATCCGTTCTTAAAGATGAGAAAAGGGAAGAAGAAATAAAATTAAAAAAGGAACTCATCACTCTTAAAAAAGAAAAGATGGAAATAGAAAGCCATCTAAAAAGCAGGATTGCCGGATTAGAAAAAGAATTAGAGAACAAAAAAATGAATATTGAGGTTCCTCAGAATATTCCGGTAGCGATTGAAGAAAATGTTATAGTTGAGAATGCGCAGCCGCAGACTATTGAAGAGACACCCACGGTTAAAGGACTAGAAGTAGAATCTAAGAAGCAGTTAAATCAGGATAAAAAAACCGGACAGGTAGTTTTCGGTTCAGTAATTGATAAAGATCAGGCGAGTAAAGAGATTTTGGTGGATTTGGTTAAAGCTAATGGAGTTGTTGTTGGGCAGACTCTTGTGGTCATGCGGGAAAATGAAAAAATCGCGGACTTAAAAGTAACCAAAGTGTTAGATAGCTTCACCGTAACCAAGGCTGTGTCGGACATAGATTTTAATGAAATAGAATTGTTTGATAAGGTGGAGCTTTCTCTCTAAAACTCTTTAATTAATCTAAAAAAGGATGTTTCCTTCTGATTTCAGAAAGAAACATCCTTTTTTTGGTTAGAGTTTACGATTCTTTACGTCAATTATAAAGAGGGGATAAAATAGATGGCGATCAACAATTGGCCTAAAGAGGACAGGCCCAGAGAGAAGTTAATCAAGAGCGGAGAACATACCTTAAATGATTCTGAATTACTGGCAATCATTTTAAGGACTGGGATCAGGGGGCAAAGCGCATTGGATATGGCAAGAAGTATTCTGGAGACTTTTGGTTCTTTTCGGCGGATCGGTCAGGTAGATTTGCATTATTGGAAAAAATTAAAAGGCTTAGGGAATGCAAAAATCAGCCAGATAAGAGCGGCGATTGAAATAGCCAGAAGGTTTAGTGAAGAGAAGCTCAAGGAAAAGCGGGTAAAAATAAAATCCTCAAAAGACATTATTGCTATCCTTATGCCCAGGATGCAGGATTTAACAAAAGAAGTATTTAAGGTTCTGCTTTTGGATTCTCAAAATAGAATTATAGATATAGTAGAGATAGAGGAGGGGTCAGTGGATCAGGCAAAACCCATAATCAGGGAGGTGTATCAAAAAGCCCTCTTGGAGCAAGCATCTTGTATTATTTGCGTGCATAACCATCCTTCAGGTGACCCCCGGCCAAGCCGGCAGGATAAGCAGTTTACTCGGGCATTAGTTATTGCCGGGGAGAGTTTATCCATAAAATGCCTAGACCATATCATTGCAGGAAATGGTGAATATTTTAGTTTTTCCGATCAGGGGTTTATTCGGTAAAATAGCGCAGGGTTTTCTTATAGACTGCAGCGAATTCATTTAACTGGATGGTGTCCACGCGGCGCTGCCCGGCCTCAATTTTGGAGATGTAGGATTGTGTCCGGCCTAATTTTTTTGCTACATCCGTTTGTTTAAGCTTAGCGGCTTTGCGCGCCTTAATTAACCGGCCGACTAGTTCCTGGTGAGCTTTAGTAAAAATAGTTTTATCCATCTGCTTGACACCCCCAATTTTGTATGTTACAGTATTTTAATTAATATTCCAAAATGGAATATTAGACTAATCATTATTAATATCAGAATTAACGGAAAGACGCAAAATTTTGCGTCTCTACATGATAAATCAATTAACCCCAAAGGTGAGATTGATATACGTCATAAAAAAGAACGCGAGAAATTCCGCGCAATGATTTGAATCTATGTTTGAAAAAAGGATTGATTTATGTTGGATAAGATTATATAGAAAGATCGGGATTAAGGGGTAATCTAGGTGAAGAAAGTTAAGTTGAAAAATAAAGTGTTTAAACAAACCTGCCAGATAGAATGTGTTAAGGTTGTTTTGGCCCAAAAGATAGCTGAGTTAAGAGAAGATGAAAAATTAACTCAAGCAGAGTTTGCTAAAAGATTAGGAGTATCAGAGCGGTTCGTCTCCCAGATAGAGACTGCAGAAGAAAAAAGCCTTACTATAGAAACTTTAATAAAAATTGCTGCTTCTTTGGGGAGGAGTATTAATATTTCTTTTTCTAGGTTTTCTAAGCATCAACAATCTTGTTTGAAGGAGGTATAAATAAGGACAATTTCTAACCATAGAACCTGAAATGTAGAGACACAAAATCATGTGTCTCAAATATAAAAGGACCGTTTCCCTAGGGGGGGGTCCTTTTGATAGAATTGTTTGATAAGGTGGAGCTTTCGCTCTAAGATTTATTAAATTCATTCAAAAATAAAGGGGCATTCTCTTTGGGAATAGAAGGGGATGCCCCCCCTTATTTGAAAACTGTTTTTTGTTTACTAAATAAGGTTTTTTTGCTATAATTAAACTCTCATAAGACTGGAGGAAGTCCCGCAATGATTGAACGTTACAGCCTTGCAAAAATGAAGAGTGTTTGGCAGGAGGAGTTTAAATTCCAGACCATGCTGGCCATTGAGATTCTGGTTTTAGAAGCTTATGCTGCAAGAAAAGTTGTTTCTTCCCCAGCGGTAAAACGCATTAAGCAAAAAGCCAAATTTAATCTTTCCCAAATTCAAAAAATCGAAGAAAAGACACAACATGATGTTGTAGCTTTTGTTTCTAATGTAGCCCAATATATAGGCAAAGATGCCCAGTATTTGCATATGGGGTTAACTTCTTCCGACATTTTAGATACTACACTAGGGGTACAATTAAAGAGCGCATCTGAGATTTTAATTAAAGATTTAGAACAGCTGCTCAAGATTATTGCTAAAAAAGCCCGTCTTTATAAGGATATGGCTTGTATCGGGCGCACGCACGGAGTGCATGCTGAACCGACTACTTTTGGCTTGAAGCTGGCGCTTTGGTTTGATGAAACCAAAAGAAATTTAGATCGGCTTAAACAAGCCAGGGATGGTGTGTGTTTGGGTAAACTTTCCGGAGCCGTAGGTACATATTCTAACATTGAGCCTTATGTAGAGAGTTATGTTTGCAAGAAGCTTGGGCTTAAGCCGGTAAATATTGCCACACAGGTTATACAAAGGGATGTATATGCACAATATATGGTTACCTTGGCGGTTATCGGTGCATCTTTAGAAAAATTTGCTACTGAGATCAGGCATTTGCAGAAAACGGAAGTATTGGAAGTTGAGGAGCCTTTTGGCAAGGGACAGAAAGGTTCTAGCGCAATGCCGCATAAACGTAATCCGGTGATTTGTGAGCGGATTTGCGGATTGGCTCGCCTTTTACGGTCAAATTCTCTAGTCGCTTTAGAAAATGTGGCACTCTGGCATGAACGGGATATCAGCCATTCTTCAGTTGAACGGGTAATTTTTCCGGACTCAACCCTGGCTTTGGACTATATGTTGAATAAGTTTATTCAGGTAGTTTCGGGGATGAAGGTTTATCCGGATAATATGCTGGCTAATCTAGCCAAGACGCGCGGTTTGATATTTTCACAGCGGGTTTTAATTGCTTTAATGAATAAAGGGCTGCCCAGAACCCGCGCCTATGATTTAGTGCAGGTGGCAGCGATGCAGACTTGGAAGGGTAATGGTGATTTTAGAGAGAACCTTTTAGCTGTGCCCGGGGCGGCTAAATATTTAAGCGTTCAGGAATTGGATAAAATATTTGATTTAGATTATTACCTACGTAATGTAGATAAAATTTTTCATAAGGTTGGTTTATAATATTAATTAACCCTGCCTTTTTAAGAAACCTCTTTAATTATGCAGTACAAAATCGAAGTAGTCGATAAGCCTGGTATTTTTGATGCTGTGGGTCAGGGTGTAAGCAGGGATATTGCTGACCTGGGTATTGCTACTGTCAAAAATGTTAAGTTTATCCAAGTTTATACTTTAGAAGGTAATCTTGCCCAAGGCCAGGTGATCAGCATCTGTCAGGAACTTTTGATAGATAAGGTTGCTCAGAATTATAAGATTGTCTCTGAAGGATTCAGCCCTGCATTAAAATCCAATCAGCATGTTCTGGAAGTTGCTTATAACCCGGGAGTAATGGATCCGGTGGAGGCTTCTGTATTAAAAGGTATTAAGGATCTAGGAATTTCCGGCATAGATTCAGTGAAGACCGCCAAGAAATATATAATTTCCGGCAAACTTTCCGCTGCACAATTAAAAACCATTTCCGATAAACTTCTCTACAATAAACTTATCCAGCATATTGTTAATCCGCAGCTTCTGGAAGCAAGCACTAAACAACTTCCTGCGTATAATTTCAATCTCGTTACAGTAGACCTGTTAAGGGCTTCTGATAACAAGCTTCTGGAGATTAGCAAGAGAGGCCAGCTTTTCTTAAATTTAAATGAAATGCGCCAGATCCGCAGTTTTTTCCGCAAGCTTAAACGTAATCCTACGGATTGTGAATTAGAAACTATTGCGCAGACCTGGTCTGAACATTGTTACCATAAAACTTTCCGCGGTAATATTACTTATCAAGAAAAAAATGCTACTCCGTGCCTGGGAAATCTGGCGATTAAGAATCTGCTTAAATCTACAATTATGAAAGTGACCAGGGAGCTGGATAAAAGCTGGTGTGTTTCCGTATTTAAAGATAATGCCGGAGTAATTAAATTTGATCAAAAGAATAATATTTGTTTTAAAGTAGAAACACATAATCATCCTTCAGCCCTGGAGCCGTTTGGCGGAGCCAATACTGGTATTGGCGGAGTAATTCGTGATGCGATGGGCACGGGTTTAGGTGCTAAGCCGATTTTAAACAGTGATATTTTTTGTTTTGCTCCAGTGGATTTACCATTTAACAAGGTTCCTTCAGGCGCGCTGCATCCTAAGCGGGTAATGAAGGGCGTAGTTAGCGGTGTGCGTGATTACGGAAATAAAATGGGTATTCCTACGGTAAACGGAGCAATATTGTTTCATGAAAATTTCGTCGGTAATCCTTTGGTATATTGCGGCACTGTGGGGATTATGCCCAAAGATAAATCTTTTAAACAAACTCATCAGGGTGATTTGGCAGTAGTCGTGGGTGGTGCAACCGGGCGCGATGGCATACACGGGGCAACTTTTTCTAGCGGCGAATTAACTCATGAATCCGAAACTGTCTCCAGTGGCGCAGTGCAAATCGGCAATCCGATCCAGGAGAAAAAAGTTTTAGATACAATTTTGCAGGCCAGGGATCAGAATTTATATAGTGCCATTACCGATTGCGGGGCTGGGGGATTATCCAGCGCAATCGGAGAGATGGGGGCAGAATTAGGCGCGCGGATTGACCTGGATAAGGTTCCTTTGAAATATTCCGGTTTAAGTTATATGGAGATTTGGATCTCTGAGTCGCAGGAAAGAATGGTTTTATCAGTACCGCCGGAAAATATCGATAAATTAATTAGTATATTTGCTAATGAAAATGTTCAGGCCAACGTAATTGGAGAGTTCACCGGTACAAAGCGCCTGGAACTTTATTATCAGGATGAGTTGGTTTGTGATTTGGATATGCGGTTTTTGCACGATGGTATTCCGCAGATTGCTAAACAGGCTAAGTATATCCAAACTAAGCATCGGGAGCCGAAAATTCCGCAGAAGAAAAATTATACTAGTGATTTATTGAAACTGTTGGGCCATCTTGATATTTGTTCTAAAGAATGGGTAGTCCGGCAATATGATCATGAAGTGCAAGGCGGTTCGATTATTAAACCTTTAGTCGGTTTAAAAAATGACGGTCCGTCTGATGCTAGTGTGACCAAGCCTTTATTTGATTCCAATAAAGGAATTATTATTTCTAATGGTATAAATTTTCGTTTAGGCTTTATTGATCCTTATTGGATGGCCGCTAGCTGTATTGATGAGGCGTTACGTCAGATTATCAGTGTCGGTGGTTCATTGAAGGAAGTGGCTATTCTGGATAATTTCTGCTGGGGTAATCCGGATAAACCGGATCGTTTAGGAGGTTTAGTGCGTGCAGCTTGTGGTTGCTATGACACGGCAAAAGCAATGACACGGCAAAAGCATACGGCGTGCCTTTTATTTCCGGTAAAGATAGTTTTTACAATGAATTTAGTGTGCGCGGTAAATCTACACCCATTCCCGGAACATTGCTTATTTCTGCGATTAGCGTAATAGATGATGTACATAAAGCTGTATCGATGTATGCAAAAAGAGCAGGTAACTTAATTTACGTCGTGGGGAATACTCGTGATGAACTAGGGGGAAGTCATTATTATGACTTGTATAATTCTGTGGGGAACCAGGTGCCTAAAGTATACCCAAAAGAATCCCTAAATTCATTTATTGCTTTAAGCAAGGCGTCTGAAAAAGGTTTGGTTAAATCCATTCATGATTGTTCTGACGGAGGTCTGGCAGTTGCTTTGGCGGAGATGGCTTTTAGCGGCGGTTTAGGTATGCAGATATTTTTGGGAGAGGTTCCTTGTGTTAAATCTGCCGGGATAAATAATGAGGCGATTTTATTTTCAGAATCAAATTCACGTTTAGAAGTTGAAGTGGAAAAGGCTAGGCAGAAAGATTTCGAAAAACAATTAAAAGGTCGCCCGTTTGGTTTAGCAGGATGTTTAACGGATAAAACTGATTTTAAGATATATAATTTGGACGGGGAAATCTGTGTAGATGTAGATGTGAGCAAATTGAAGGAGGCTTGGAAGAAGCCTTTAAGATGGTAATATTAGCCCCGCCTCAGAAGCTATTTCAAAATTCTCTAGAATTTTGAAATGTTCGGCGGGATAACCCTTGCTCGTTGTTCTCGCAAGGATTTCGTTAACAAGAGCATAAGGTGCTCAAATTCGCAGACGGCCTTACGGCCTACAACTTATGTCAGCTGCGGCTTCCATAAGTTGTCTGCTCATTTAGACGCCTGGAGGGTGCCATTACAATGGTAAAAAATAAGTCTTGTGTTAGTAAAGATATGTTGGAGAAAGAAGATTTTACAAAAGAAGATACCTGGCGGATATTTAGAATTATGTCGGAGTTTGTCGATGGTTTTGAAGTCCTTTCTAAAGTGGGCAAAGCAGTTACTATCTTTGGGTCAGCCAGAAGTAAGCCGGACACTAAATTTTATAAATTGGCCGAAGAAATAGCCTACCATATTGCTAAAGCCGGATTTGCGATTATTACCGGTAGCGGGCCCGGCCTGATGGAGGCAGCGAATAAAGGTGCCCGACGGGGCAAAGGGTTATCGATTGGGTTGAATATTCATTTACCCTGTGAGCAAAAACCGAATAAGTATGTGGATATGGTTTTAGGTTTCCGCTACTTCTTTGTGCGTAAAGTGATGTTTGTGAAATACGCCAAGGCTTTTGTAATTTTACCCGGAGGTTTTGGCACGCTGGATGAATTTTTCGAGGCGATTACCTTGATTCAGACGCAAAGAATTGCCAAATTTCCGGTCATTCTTTTTAACAGCCAATACTGGAAACCGTTATTAGAGTGGCTCAAGAAAACAGTTTATCGCCATGGTAATGTTAATCAAAAGGATTTGGATATATTTATTGTCGTTGATGATCCTAAGGATGTAGTTAAAGCGATTAAGAAATTCTACGCGACCCGTTAGAAACTGTATCTAACGGGAAAAATGGAGGTTTCTAACGGGGTGCTAAAGCCTAAAGTTTGCGTTTTAAGAAGTGCAGGGACAAATTGCGACCAAGAGACTGCCGCGGCATTTAAGCTGGCCGGCGGGGTGCCGGAATTATTGCATATCAATAATTTAGTTAACGCCAACAAAACGCTTAATGATTTTCAGATTTTAGCTTTGCCCGGAGGTTTTAGTTATGGTGATGATGTGGCTTCCGGAAAGATTTTTGCTAATGAATTAAGGTTTAAGCTTGCTGAGGAGTTGCGTAAATTTATTGCTGACGGAAAGTTGATTATTGGTATTTGTAATGGTTTTCAGATTTTGGTAAAAAGCGGCCTTTTACCAGGGCATTCAGGGTTAGAACAGGATACTAGTTTAATTCTGAATGATTCGGCTAAATTTGAAGCGCGTTGGGTATATTTAAAACCCGGTGGCCGGTGTGTTTGGACTAAAGGATTAAAAAAAATAATCTATCTTCCGGTGGCTCACGGTGAAGGTAAGTTTGTGGTGCAGGATAAAAGAGTATTGAGTCGGTTAAAGAAAAATAATCAAATTGTTTTTCAGTATTGTGATGCTCAAGGTAAGCCCGGAGGGTATCCGGATAATCCTAATGGTTCTTTAGAAAATATCGCCGGGATCACTGATCCAACCGGCAGGATTTTGGGTTTAATGCCGCATCCGGAAAGGCATTTGTTTTCAGTACAGCATCCGCGTAAAGATGAATTAAAGTTTTTGCGTCACGGTGACGGTTTACAAATTTTTAAGAACGGGATTGATTATATTAAAAAGAATTTCTAGTGATGCCCGACGGCGCATTTTATTTGTATAGATAAGGAGTTTAAAGATGAGTGGAGTATTTGGAGTAGTGGCTAAGAAGGATTGTAACGAGGATCTCTTTTATGGTACAGATTACCACTCACATTTAGGTACCCAGTTTGCCGGTCTTGCGGTTTATGGACGTGAGCTGGCGCGTAAGATTCATGATATTAAAGGCAGCCAGTTTAAGGCTAAGTTTCATGAAGACTATCTTAAGATGCAGGGTGATAAGGGGATTGGAGTAATCAGCGCACGCGATGAACAACCGATTGTGATGAATTCTAAATTCGGCCCGTTTGCAATTGTGACCGATGGTTTTATCGAAAATTCCGAAAAGCTGGCCAAAGAATTATTCAAAAAAGGAAGGTCGTTTTCTGAAGTTGCGGAAGGAAAAATAAATTTTGTGGAGATGGCCGCTAAGATTATTATTTCCGCGAAAACTATTGTGGAGGGCGTGGAAAAAGTCTTTTCCAAGATTCAGGGGTCCTGCACGTTGTTGCTATTAAATAAAGATGGTATTTATGCCTGCCGCGACAGGTTAGGTTTAACTCCTTTAGTCATTGGGAAAAAAGGCAGCAGCTGGGCGGTTTCTACAGAGTCGGCAGCTTTTCTTAATTTAGGTTATAAATTGGTTAAACACTTGGAACCGGGAGAGATAGTTTTTATTAATCACTCAGGATTAAAAATAAAACGTAAAGGTTCCAAGATAAATCAGATTTGTTCATTTCTTTGGATTTATACAGGGTTTCCAGCTTCTAATTATGAAGCGATTAATGTGGAGACTTCGCGGGAAAGATGTGGGGCACAACTGGCTCAGGATGATGATATTGCGGCAGATATGGTCGCCGGAATACCGGATTCCGGTACTGCTCATGCTATTGGTTATAGTATGCAATCGGGGGTACCTTTACGTCGCCCGTTAGTTAAATATACTCCGGGCTATGATCGTAGCTATACTCCGGTATCTCAAGAGCGTAGGGATTTAGTCGCTAAGATGAAACTTATCCCGATTCCTGAAATTATTAAAGGCAAGCGGATTGTTTTTTGTGATGATTCGATTGTGCGTGGGACTCAGCTGAAGAATTATACTATTCAAAAACTCAAAGAACATGGGGCTAAGGAGATTCATTTGCGTATTTCCTGTCCGCCGTTAATGTTTCCCTGTAAATTTAATTTTTCCACCCGCAGTATTAATGAATTGGCTGCCCGGCGAGCAATTAAGCATATTGAGGGCAAAGAACCAAAGAGTCTGTGTAAATATTTGGATGAGAATTCTAAAGAATATAGAAAAATGGTAAATTGGATTTCAAAAGATATTGGCGCAACTACTTTAAAGTTTCAGAAATTGGAAGATATGATTAAGGCTATTGGTTTAGACAAAAGCAAACTTTGTTTGTATTGTTGGACGGGAAAAGTGCCTAAAAATGGAGTAAAAAAATGTTCAAAATAAAAGAAAGCTCAGAACCCAAAGAACATTGCGGATTATTCGGTATAACTAACAACCGGCAGGCGGTTTGGCTTACCTATTTGGGCCTGTTTGCCCAGCAGCACCGCGGCCAAGAGGCTTGTGGTATTGTTGCTAATAATCAGGGCGCGCTTTCTATACATAAGGATATGGGGTTGGTCAGCGACGTATTTAGTGAAAAAGTGCTTAGCCGGCTTAAGGGGAATATGGCTGTTGGCCATGTACGCTATTCGACTACCGGTTCTAGCGTTTTAAAAAATTCTCAGCCATTGTTAATTGATTACGCTAATGGCTCAATTTGTATTGCGCATAACGGAAACCTGGTGAATTCTTTTGAACTGCGGCAAAAACTGGAAAGATCCGGATCCATATTTCAAACGACTACGGACTCCGAATTAATTATTCACTTGATGGCGCGTAGTAATAAGCGCAGCCTTCAGGATAGCTTGATTTATGCTTTAAAAAGAGTTAAGGGCGCGTATTCTTTGGTAATGATGAATAGTGAATATCTAATGGGTATGAGGGATCCGCATGGTTTCCGGCCTCTGGCTTTAGGTAAGCTTGGTTCTTCGTATTGTTTTGCTTCGGAAACTTGTGCCTTTGATTTAATCGGTGCTAAATTTGTGCGCCAGGTTGAACCGGGTGAAATAGTTTTTATTAACAATCAGTCAGATGTGAAATCGATTAAGCCCAAAGAATTGATGGCTAATCATTATGCATTTTGCGCATTTGAGCACGTTTACTTTTCGCGGCCGGATTCCAATGTTTTTGGCCAGACCGTGCATGCTGTACGCAGGAAATTCGGAGCCCAGTTGGCTAAAGAGCATCCGCAAGAGGCAGATTTTGTGGTGCCGGTTCCTGATTCCGGATTTTCCGCGGCATTAGGTTATTCGCAGGAATCCGGTATACCCTTAGAGATGGGGATTATCCGCAATCATTATGTTGGCAGGACATTTATTCAGCCGGCGCAGGATGCCCGGGATATGGGGGTGCGGGTAAAATTTAATACTTTAAAGGATATCTTAAAAGGTAAACGTATTATTGTCGTTGATGATTCGATTGTACGCGGCACTACTTCTAAAATCCGTGTGGGTAATCTACGCAGGGCCGGGGTTAAAGAAGTGCATTTAAGGATATCTTGTCCGGCGCACCGTTATCCGTGTTTTTATGGAATTGATTTTCATCGTTCCAATGAGTTGATTGCGAATAAATATGAAACACTGGAAAAGATCAGCAAATACTTAGAAGTAGACAGTCTTGGTTATTTAAGCTTACCGGGGATGCTCGGTTGTTTAGATAAGGGCAAAGAGAATTATTGTACTGCTTGTTGGACAGGCCGGTATGCCGTAAGAGCCGAAAAGAAACACAGTAAGTTTTCTTTAGAGAGACGTTGCTGCGGGCAGGGAGAGTTGCAGGTATAAAATTTTTTAAGTTTACGGGTCCTGTCTTAAAGATTATCGCATGTTGCACCCCGCGCTAATTGGAATTGCGCGGGTGTTCGCCAGGTGGCGAAAAACATCCAAGCCACCCGTAAATATGTTAGTTTTATACAAAGGAGAGAAGTAGTGAAGAAGATTACTTATAAAGATTCAGGGGTAGATATTAAAAGTGCCAGTATCTTTAAATCTAAAATTAAGCCTTTAGTGCGTAGTTCTTTTCGCAGCGAAGTTTTAACAGATATCGGCGGTTTCGGAAGTTTTTTTAAGTTAAATAAAAATAAATTCAAGGATCCGGTGTTAGTTTCTTCAAGCGACGGAGTAGGCACAAAGCTAATGATTGCTAAATTAGCGAATAAGCACGATACCGTGGGTATTGATGCAGTGGCGATGAATGTAAATGATATCCTTTGCACTGGGGCGGAGTCTTTGTTCTTTTTAGATTACATTGCTTTTACTAAGGTTAAAGAAGATGTATTGGTAAGTATCGTCAAGGGGATTAATGACGGATGCCGCCAGGCAGGGTGTTCATTAATTGGCGGAGAGACTGCTCAGATGCCCGGGATGTACCGGGATGGCGAATATGATATCGCCGGTTTTTGTGTGGGGGTGGTAGAAAGAGAAAGAATTATCAATGGTTCAAAGATTAAACCTTCGGATGTAGTAATCGGGATTGCTTCTAGCGGCTTGCATTCTAATGGTTATTCTTTAGTCCGGAAAGTTTTAGGGCCTGTCGAACAGAAAAGAATGAGCGCGCAATTGCTTGAGCCTACGCGGATTTACGTTAAGCCGGTACTTGAGCTTTTAAGACGGCATAGGTCTGCTGTGCAGGGCATTAGTCATATTACCGGCGGGGCTTTCTACGATAAGATCAGCCGGATATTACCGGGAAATATTGATGTGTGTATTGAGAAAAGTTCCTGGAGAGTGCCGGAAATATTCAGGCTTATCCAATACCAAGGTAATATCGATGATATAGAAATGTATCACACTTTAAACATGGGGGTGGGTTTGGTTTTAATTGTGCGCAAAGAAGAAGCCAGTAGGATTATGAAGAGCCTGTCTGAGCTTAAATTAAGATCTTGGATTATCGGTGCGGCGGTAAAAGGGCATAAGCAGGTAAATATATTTTAAACTACCCGGCGCCAATTGGAAGTGCGCCGGTACTATGTTGACATACAAAGGAGGTAGAGATGGGTTTATTCGGGATACTTGCTGTGGCAGCTGTAGTGATTTTCTTTATGGGGATTAGAATTGTGCGGCCTACGCACCGGGGTCTAATTGAGCGGTTGGGTAAATATAATCGTTTTGCCAATCAGGGGTTTAACTGGATTATACCGGTGATTGAAGTTATTTATCAGGTTAATGTAACTGAGCAGATGGTTGATGCTGAGCCGCAGGAGATTATTACTAACGATAATTTGAATGCTAAGGTAGATGCACAGGTTTATTTTAAGGTAAAAGCTGATGAGCTGAATGTTAAAAATTGTCAGTATAGTGTGAATAATTATCAATGGCAGATTGTGAATTTAGCGCGAACAACCTTAAGAAACATTATTGGTACGCTTACCTTAAAATCCTGTAATAGTGAAAGAGGTAAGATTAACGCGGAATTACATAAGACGCTTTGCGAGGAAACGGGAAGTTGGGGTTTGGAGATTGTCAGGACAGAGTTAAAAGAAATCGATCCGCCTAAGGATGTTCAGGAAACGATGAACAAGGTAGTCAAAGCCGAAAATGAGAAGATTTCAGCGATAGATTATGCGACGGCTACCGAAACAGTTGCTGATGGACAGAAGCGCGCTGAAATTAAAAAAGCTGAAGGTATTAAACAGGCTAGAATTCTTCAGGCCGAAGGCGAGGCGGAAGCCATAAGATTAGTCAATGAAGCAGCAGAAAGATATTTCACTGGTAACGCGCAAGTATTGCGTAAATTAGAAGCGGTAGAGAAATCTCTGGAGCATAATGCCAAGATTGTGGTTCCGGCAAATACTGAATTAGTTAATGTTATTGGAGAAACGGCAGGTTTTTGACCGATTAAAACTAAGGAAGATAAAAAATAATACTGTGATTAATTAGATTTGGTAAAAACAAATGCTATAAGGGGATAGCAGATGTCAGAAGTAAGTATAGCTAATAGCGAATCAATAAAGCCTAAATCAGTAATTATGGGAGTAAAATTTTTGTATGTTGCCATAATTATTAGTTTTTTACGCGGGATAATTGTAGGGCCGCAAATAGGTGCGGCTGAAGGTATCCCGTTTGCCTCTGTAGTATTAGTCCTGATTTTTGTTTCAGCCATAATATGGTTATTGGTTTATAAAATCAGCCAGGCAAAAAATTGGGCTAGAATTGTTTATTTAATATTATTTGCTATTGGTAACTGTGCTACATTTTGGCCGTTGATTGTTTCTGTATTAGAACATCCTGTGTCCGGGTTATTAGGTATTGTTCAGGCTGTTTTAGAAATAATCGGAATGGTTTTGTTGTTTTCTGCTTCCTCTAACCAATGGTTTAAATTAAATAAAGTAGCGTCTGTAGATTAGTTGTTTTTAGTTTTGCAACGAATTGAAAGAGGTTTATATTATGAGGATGCTGGCAACTGTAATGTTTTTTTTAGCTTTGTCTTTGTTTTGTTTCGCTCAAAGTGTAGCTGGCCAGCAGTCGGATACCTGCAAAGCGCTGTATCAGGAAATTGAAAATGATCTGGCAGCGGCTAATTATTGTGCACAGGACAGCGATTGTGATACCCAGGAATTAGGTGGGCGTCTAATTAAGTTCGGTTGCTTCCATTTTGTAAATAAAACTACCGATAAAGAAGCAATTTACAAAAAAATGCAGACTTATTATATGCAATGTGAAAAGATTATTAATGATTGTTCGCCGTCTCCTAAACCGGTATGTATTAAGAGTAAATGTGTTAGCACTGATAGCGATGATGCGATAGAGTTGGTGGATAGGGTTGAAGGAGAAAATTAGTGAAGCTGGTTAAGTTGTGGTTACCGGTAATTATTTGGGCAACTGCTATTTTTTGTTTTTCCAGTATTCCGGATTTAAAAACAAGTCTTAAGTATGATTTTTTCTTAAGAAAAGCAGCGCATGTCGGTGAATATTTTATTCTTACCTTTCTTTTGTTTCGGGCATTTACCGGTACTTTTAAGATAAGCGGGTTTTGTTTTTTTATTTGTCCGGCTATTTTTTCTTTTCTTTATGCGGTTTCGGATGAAATTCATCAGTATTTTGTTTTAGGCAGGTGCTGCTCTGTTAAAGATGTTTTGATTGATAGTATTGGTAT
>JAPLLZ010000050.1:0-4979 GCA_026387265.1 Candidatus Omnitrophota bacterium | reverse complement strand
GAGCAGGAGATCGCCTGTTGGGCCAGCTAAGATGAGAAAAATATTTTTGATGGTTCTGGGGATTTTATTCTTTACTTCATTATGTTTTGCCCAGGATTATTATGCTTTGGTAGAAGTTTTGATAAAAAATGATTCAGGGGTAGCTTTTACTATGAACACCATCACTAAAGTTTCGGATAAAGAAACCTGCCAGAGGGTCCTTCTTCCGATAGAACAGCTAAAAAATAGGTATACGGTCAGAACCGGATGCGTAAGCGGTTCGGAATGGGACAATCTTTTGAAGGATACTTTTGCGAATAAGCCAACATCTTCGCTTTATATCTCTTATAAAGATCCGAATGGTTATGAAACCAGGATTAATACCAAGATGCTATCAGGCTCGAATTCTCCGGCTCCTGGTTCTCCGGTTGATCCTCCGGCAAAAGAGATTGTGCTTTGGGCCAGCGCAATGATTGAAACGCTGGAAAAGGGCGGGATTAAAAATGCCAAGATAATTTACCCGGCTAAAAAATGAAAGGATAATTATGTTTGATAAAATGAAAGGCTTGTTTGAGATGCAAAAGAAGATGCAGGAGGTTAAGCGGGTATTAGAAGAGACAAATTTTGATATTCAAAGTTCTGATGGATTAGTCAAGATTACCATGAATGGCGCGCAAGAAGTGCAAGAGGTTAAGATTAAAGACAGCATTACTGACCAGGAAAAGACGCGCCTGGCGGGTGTATTAAAAGATACTTTTAACCGTTCCATTAGGCGTTCTCAGGAGATTGCCGCCGGTAAAATGCGGGAGGTTACCGGGATTAATATTCCGGGACTTACATAATGTTTATTCTATCAAATTTTATATCTTCGATTGCGCACATCTTGGATGTAATTTTAAACATCGTTTGCTGGCTGGTGGTTATCCGGGCATTGATTAGCTGGGTAAATCCGGATCCGGATAATGCGATTGTGCAGTTTCTTTATAAAACGACCGAGCCGATCTTAGAACCGATTCGCAGGCGGCTGCCTTTAAATTTAAGATTCGGGATTGATATTTCACCGCTGATTGTGTTTCTGGTGGTTGTATTTCTAAAATCATTTTTAATAAAATCACTCTTTGATTTGAGTATATGGGTAAGATTTAAGCAATGAAGAAGTGGATAAAGGATATTTTTCTTACTGTTGCGATAATTCTTTCTTTTTCGGTTTTATCCTGGGCGGGAAATTGGGAGAAGCAGGGGAATTACTATTGTCTTACTAAAGCTAACCGGAATAACTTTAGTTTGGTTGGCGCCGGGCCGAATAAGTTTGGCAGTAAGTATTTAAAATATGACGGAATTAATTTTTTAGTACAGGGCGCCGGGGATTGGCAGGATTACGGAAGGCTTAATCTTGAGTATGATAATATTTTTTCTGTGCCGATTAGCCGCGGACTTAAAGTTGATGAGTTACATCTCTTAGCAGGAGGCAATTATAGTAATAGTTACGAGCATGATGGGTTAATGCGCCTGTACGGAGATAAATATTTTTACGCTACTTTAACTGTAATTTATGTTTACGAGGACGGTGCGTATCAGGAACTTTCTGTTCCGGTTTTTTGGGATTGGTTTCATATTGGCCCGGGTGTATGGAAGAAAAATGGTGCCCAGATTAAGTCTTTAGGCGAAAATCCTGTGCGTAAAGATTGTAATATGTTTCACGTGACCTTTGTTAATCCTAGGGCTACGCAAGCGCTAAAAGATATTTTAATTACCGATAGCTGGATAGGCGATCGTCCTTTTTCAGATGTTTTTGCGGTGACATTAAAAAGCCCGGATATTATGGAAGTAGATTCAAGAGAGTAGAAGCAGGATAATAATTCATTGGTCTGATACCTTAAAAATGGCGAAGCTAATAACAGAAAAAATAGCAATATTCCAAATTTGTTTAATCGGATTTTTATATATTATTATGGGAGTGTGGAGAATTATCCTTTCTAGTTCCGGGATAACTACTTATTTTTCGGGTAGTATTATTTTAGCTTGGGAGATTTATTTGTTTATATTTGGGTTAACTAGTATATATATAGGTTTGAATATTATCATATTAAGAGAATGGGCAAGAAGATGGGGAATAATTTTAGCCATTTTAAATATAATAACTGTACCGATTATAGATATTACTTATATGTTAGCTTGTATAAAACTAGCATCCATTCCTCATGCCCCGCTTACTATTAATCCTTCGCCCGTTGGAGCCGTAGTTAATGTTCTTCTAATTAGTTTAATGAAGTGCGGAGTTTATGCGTATTTTGTATACTTTTTAAGGCTTTCTAAAGGTGGTTATATTTATATGAAAAGAATATTGTCTCAAAAAGATTATCAGGAATTAAAGTGTAGCATTGAAGGATAGTTTGGGTTTAATTTTTAAAATGGAATATTATTTAGTGATAGTAGGGCTGAGGTTTAATTAATCTAAATCGGTGACGAAATGAAAATCTTAGTTATTGGCTCAGGGGGCAGGGAACATGCTTTAGCCTGGAAAATCAAACAGTCTAAATTATGCGATAAACTTTTTTGTGCTCCGGGTAACGGCGGGATAGCGCAAATTGCTGAATGCATTGATATTAAGGCAGATGATGTTGACGGCCTGCTTAATTTTGCCAGAAAAGAAAAAATCGATCTTACCGTAGTTGGCCCGGAGAAGGCTTTAGCGTTGGGGATTGTGGATGAATTTGCCAAAGCTGGTTTAAAGATTTTCGGTCCGAATAAAAAAGCGGCAAATTTAGAGGCAAGCAAAGTTTTTTCCAAAGAGTTAATGGCGAAATATAAGGTGCCTACTGCTAAATTTAAGATTTTTGACAGTCCGGATGCAGCAAAAAAATATATTGAAGAAAATGGCGCGCCTTGCGTAGTTAAGGCTGACGGTTTAGCTGCAGGTAAAGGAGTAGTTGTAGCCAAAACAATAGATGAAGCCAAAGACGCTGTAACCTCGATGATGCAGGAGAAAGTCTTCGGGGATGCTGGCAGGAAAATAATTATTGAAGATTGCCTTATTGGCCAGGAGGCCTCTATTTTAGTAATTACGGATTCTAAAGAAGTTCTGGCTTTGGCCAGCGCTCAGGATCACAAAAGAATATCCGATAATGATCAGGGTGCAAATACCGGTGGGATGGGAGCGTATTCTCCGGCGCCGATTGTTACCGCAGATATTCTTAAGGAAGTATTGAATAAAATAATTTACCGCACCATTGATGGTTTAGCTAAGGAAAGCATTGATTACCGAGGAGTATTATATGCCGGGGTTATGTTGACTAAGGACGGCCCGCAGGCTTTGGAATTTAATGTGCGTTTTGGCGATCCGGAAACTCAAGCGATTTTGCCTAGGTTAAAATCTGACTTAGTAGAAGTAATGTTGGCAGCTAGCGCAGGGAAACTTTCTAAGATCGGTTCTTTAGAGTGGGATAATCGAGCTTGTGTATGTGTAGTTTGCGCTGCCGGCGGTTATCCGGGGAATTACGGAAAAGGGAAAGTAATTAGCGGTTTAGAGGACGCAGAGAGAATAAAGGATGTGGTTGTTTTTCATGCCGGTACAGAGTTAAGGGTAATCAATGACGTTGGTCAAAGGCAGGAGAAAGAATATTTAACTAATGGCGGCAGAGTCTTGGGGGTCACGGGGTTAGGAGATACAATCAAAGACGCAATCAATACAGCTTATCAAGCGGTTGAAAAAATTGAATTTGAAGGAATGCAATATCGTAAAGATATCGGAGGAAAGGCGTTAAAACACTAAACACTAAACTCTAAATCCTAAACAAATCCTAAATCCGAAATCCAAAACTTCGGAGGCTATATTTTTAGTTTAAAGTTTCGAGTTTGTTTAGAGTTTCGTGTTTCGAGTTTAGGGTTTAACTTTCTAGGAGGTATTTATGGCTAAAGTAATTAGTATTTTAATGGGCAGTCAGTCAGATTTAGAAACAGTCAATGAAACGATTAATGTATTAAAAGAGTTTAAGGCGGATTTCGAGGTTAAAGTTTTATCTGCACATCGGACGCCTAAAGAAGTAGCTAAATATGTTGAAGCTGCTCCTAAAAAAGGAACCAAGGTTTTTATTGCTGCTGCCGGGATGTCGGCAGCTTTAGCCGGTGTCGTGGCGGCGCATACTACTTTGCCGGTTATTGGTATTCCTATCGAAACTAAAAACTTAAAAGGTATAGATTCTCTTTTATCTACCGTGCAAATGCCTCCGGGAATTCCCGTGGCCTGTATGGCTATCGGTAAAGCCGGAGCTAAGAACGCTGCGCTTTTTGCTTTGGAAATTCTCGGGATCAGCGATGCTAAAATCAGCGCTAAGCTGGTTAATTATAAGAAGCAGATGCGCCTTAAAATTATCAAAACTAAGATTAAGTTATGAGTTCAACCAAAATTATTAAAGTTGATCCTTTGCACCTTCAGGATGAGGATATCCGGCAGGCAGCCAAGATTTTAGCTGATGGCGGTTTAGTGATTATTCCTACGGAGACAGTTTACGGGATTGCGGCTAACGCTTTGGATAAAAAGGCGCTTAACCGGCTGTATAAGATAAAAAGCCGGCCGAAGAATAAACCATTTGCTATTTTGATTGCTCAGGAGCACAAAGTACAGGAGCTGGCGGTTGATGTTCCTGTTGCCGCTTATAAATTAATGTATGAATTTTGGCCTGGGCCATTGACGGTGCTATTAAAATCTCTCGGGCAAGGTAAGGTGGGGTTGCGTATGCCGGATCATCCGGTGGCTTTGGCAATTGCCAGGCAGTCAGCTGTTCCATTGGCTTGTCCTTCAGCAAATATTTCAGATCAACCGGCGCCGGTTAATTTTGCGCAAGCGATTAAAGATATGGATGGCCTGGTGGATTTAGCGATTGATGCCGGTTCGGCTAAAATTGGCTTGGAATCTACAGTGGTGGACTTAAGCATTGAGCCGCTACGGATAGTAAGAAGCGGCGCGATTAAAGATGACCAGATTATGGCGGTAATAAAAT